>DASUPQ010000715.1 GCA_036280995.1 Actinomycetota bacterium
CCGAGCGGGCGCAGCCGGGCGCTGCTGGCCGAAGGATCGCGCAGATGCGGTCGATTCGGTCACCGACGGCGGGCCTCGATAATCCAGGCCCGCGAATCGAACCACACGCCACGTTCGCTTGCGTGCGTGGCGAGGGCCTCACGGAGACGCTCGAGCGCCTGCTCAGCGGCGGCGGCACCCAGGCGCATCAGCAACTCCCTGGTGCCCGAGAAACCGCCGACCCACTCGAGGGCCGCCGCGACGTCCGGACCGTAGTAGATGGGCTGGTGGACGTCGGTGAACGTGGCCTCGCCGAATCCCGCCGCGCCGAGGATCGCCTCCACGGTTTCCTGATCGGCAAGCGAGAACGGCTCCTGCGCTTCCGGAGCTGGGACCGGCGACCCCTCACGGCCGAGCGCCCGTTCGATCGCCATGGACCATTCGTTGTGCTCGTGCTCCTGCCAGACCATCATCACCAGACGCCCCGCGGGCCGAAGCGCCACCGCGATGTTGGCGAACGCCGCGACGGGGTCATCGAAGAACATCGTCCCGAACCGACTGATGGCGAGGTCGAAACCATCCTCCGGAAAGCGGTGCACCTGCGCGTCGCCCTGCTCGAAGGCAACGTTGTGGACCCTCTCCGCCCGGGCGAGTTCGCGGGCCCGCTCGATCATCGAGGCGGAGCGGTCGACTCCGAGCGCACTCCCTTCCCCGGCCGACCGCGCGGCGTCCCGCGTCGTCCGGCCGGTTCCACAGCCGATGTCCAGGACCCGGTCGTCGGCCCGTATGTTGTACCTGCGGCGAAGGACCTCGTCGTGCAGCCGGAGTTCGGCGTCGTAGTCGACGCGGGCGACTCGGTGTTCCAGAGGCCGATCCCCCACCGGGCCCGGGCCTGGATGGCTCGTTGCGCGCGGCTGCTGGCGGTCGTTCGCGTCCACAGAACAAGATCCTATGACAGCCGGGTCAGGAGAGGACGACCGCCGACGCCAGCGGATGACTTCGCCTTATGGTTGCTGGCGACCAGGAACTTCGCCCTCCGGCACGGCGTCTAAGCTGAGCCATCTCCCAGACAGCCAGCCTGACCAGGTCGGGACGTAGGTGATGTCGGCCATCCAGAGCCGGTCGGGTCGGTCGGCGGCAAAGGTGGACACCTGGCCTCACCGACCGGCTCACGGTGGAGTCAGCGGTCCCAGTTGACCTTGAGCAGGTACTCCGAGGCCGCCATCCACAGCGCCCAGCCCAGGTAGCCGGCCTCGAAGGCGACCAGCCGGTCGTCCCAGCGGCCGGGCGCGCGGTCGGCGGCCGCGCCGCGCAGGACGAGGGCGCCGCCGAGGAGGTTGGCGGCCGCCCAGGCGAGGTTGACGGCCGGTGCCGAGTCCCGGCCGGTCAGCGGGGTCAGGTGCCGGCGACCGGCCACCGCCGTGGCCAGGTGCGGGGCGCTGTTGGCCACCAGGACCCCGGCGGCCGCGGCTCGGACCTTCGGCGACAGCGCCATGGCACCTCCGCAGATCGCAGGACTCCCAGCCTCAGTCTATGGCCAGGCGCGGTCGTTGCGCCCAGGCCCCTTGGCCACACGAGCCGACGCCCCGACCCAATGGCACTCTGACGCCTCGGCATTCCATGGACGCGACCCGGCGCTCCGGGCACGAATCTCAGCGGAGCACCAACCAAACCGTAAAGGAGACTTCCCAGGCCAACCTGCCCAACATCGGCTGGAGAGCGCTGGAGGACTCGACCGCGGCTCTTGACCGTGGCCGCCACCCGGCACGGCAGACCGGGGTAGTCTCGGCAGGTCGCAACGGCAACACTCGTTGCGCGGCGTGAGGAGGAGGTAGGTCATGGCCGACGCCCAACGAGGCGGGAGGGACGCCAGGGCCAACGCTGGGAGCCCGGAGCGGCCAGACCGGGCGCCGGCCAAGGGAGCTGACCGGGTGCCGTGGCGGGTGGAGGGTGTCCGACGGTCCGGAGGCGACATGGGCCCAGAGCGGCCGCGGCTGTTCGGGCCGCGCTTCTGGTGGATACTGCTGGGCCTGCTGGTGCTCAACTGGGTGCTGTCGGCGTTGCTGGTCCGGCCCCCCGAACGCACCGAGGTGCCCTACACGCTGTTCCGCGCCCAGGTCGAGGCGGGCAACGTCACCTCCGTCACCGGGATCGAGGACGCCATCGACGGCCAGTTCAAGAACCCGGTCCGCTACCCCGAGGGCGACCAAGGCCAGGAGGTGACCCGGTTCAGCACCCGCCGGCCCTCCTTCGCCGCCGACGACAACCTGTGGCAGCTGCTGACCGAACACAACGTCGAGGTCAGGGCGGAACCGCCGCCGGGGCCGTCGCTGCTGGAGCGGCTGCTGCTCGGCTTCGGTCCGACCCTGCTGCTGGTCGGCCTGTTCGTGCTGCTGGCCCGGCGCGCCTCCGGGGGCGCCGCTGGGGCCGCCGGGCTGGGCGGCTTCGGCCGCTCCCGGGCCCGCCGCTACGAGCCAGAGACGGGCCGGCGCACCACCTTCGCGGATGTGGCCGGCATCGACGAGGTCGAGGACGAGGTCGCCGAGATCGTCGACTTCCTCAAGAACCCCGACCGCTACCGGCGGCTAGGGGCGATGGTCCCAAGGGGCGTGCTGCTGGCCGGGCCGCCCGGGACCGGCAAGACCCTGCTCGCCCGGGCCGTGGCCGGCGAGGCCGACGTGCCCTTCTACTTCGTGTCGGCCTCGGAGTTCATCGAGTTCATCGTCGGCGTCGGCGCCAGCCGCGTCCGGGACCTGTTCGAGACGGCCAAGAACAACGCCCCGGCGATCATCTTCATCGACGAGCTGGACGCGATCGGCCGTGCCCGCGGCGGGTCCCTCAGCGTGGGTGGCCACGACGAGCGGGAGCAGACCCTCAACCAGATCCTGACCGAGATGGACGGCTTCACCGGCACCGAGAACGTGATCGTGTTGGGCGCCACCAACCGGCCCGAGATCCTCGACCCGGCCCTGCTGCGCCCGGGGCGCTTCGACCGCCGCCTCACCATCAGCCCGCCCGACCAGGCCGGCCGCCGCCAGATCCTGGGCGTGCACGTCCGCGGCATGCCCCTGGCGCCCGATGTCGACCTGGACGCGGTGGCCTCGGCCACCCCGGGCATGGTCGGGGCCGACCTGGCCAACCTGGTCAACGAGGCCGCCATCCTGGCCGCCCGCCGCAACCACACCCAGGTGCAGCAGGCCGACTTCACCGACGCCCTGGAGAAGATCGTGCTCGGCAGCGAACGGCGGATCATGCTCTCGGCCGAGGACCGTCGGCGCACCGCCTACCACGAGGCCGGCCACGCCCTGCTCGGCATGCTGACCCCGGGCGCCGACCCGGTCCGCAAGATCTCGATCGTGCCCCGCGGCCACGCCCTCGGGGTCACCTTCCAGTCCCCCGACGCCGACCGCTACTCCTACAGCGCCAGCTACCTGCGCGGCCGCATCGCCGGGATGCTGGCCGGCCGGGCCGCCGAGGAACTCATCTACGACGACGTCACCACCGGCGCCGAGAACGACCTGGAGCAGGCCACCGGCATCGCCAAGCAGATGGTCGGGCGCTGGGGCATGTCCGAGAAGGTGGGGATGCTGTCGGCGCTGCCCGACCCGCGGCGCGAGCAGCCCCTCAGCCTGGGCGGCGACGGCACCTCCCCGGCGACCAGAGAGCTGGTCGAAACCGAGGCCCGCCGCATCCTCGACCAGGGCCACGACCAGGCCCTCCAGACCCTGCGGGCCAACCGGCACCGGCTCGACGCCCTGGTCGAGGCCCTGCTCCGCACCGAGACCCTCGACGCCGCCGACGCCTACCGCGCCGCCGGCGTCCCCTACCCGGCCCAGCCCGACCTGCCCGCCCAGGCCCCCGACGTGGTCCGCCGCTAGCGTCCGCCGGCAGCCAGCAGGTCCGTGCCCCAGCAGCGATGGTGGGCGCTCACGTCGGCTCAGCCGGGCTCGTCTCAGAACCCGCGGCCGCGCTTGACGCCCAGCCCGCCTGCCCGCAGACCGTCTGCTAGCGAGCCGCGGCGCTCCGGCGGGGCAGCACCCAGCCCGGGCGCGGGAAGTGGCAGGTGTAGCCGTTCGGGTAGCGCTCCAAGTAGTCCTGGTGCTCCGGCTCGGCCTCCCAGAACGGACCGGCTGGGGTGACCTCGGTGACGACCTTGCCCGGCCAAAGCCCGGACGCCTCGACGTCGGCGATGGTGTCCTCGGCGACCCGGCGCTGTTCGTCATCGAGGTAGAAGATCGCCGAGCGGTAGCTCGTGCCGATGTCGTTGCCCTGGCGGTTCAGCGTCGTCGGGTCGTGGATCTGGAAGAAGAACTCGAGCAGTTCGCGGTAGGAGGTCACCTCGGGGTCGAAGATGATCTCGATCGCCTCGGCATGGGTCCCGTGGTTCCGGTAGGTGGCGTTGGCGACGTCGCCTCCGGCGTAGCCGACCCGCGTCGAGAGGACCCCTGGACGCTTGCGGATCAGGTCCTGCATCCCCCAGAAGCACCCTCCGGCCAGGACCGCCTTCTCCCGCTTCTGGCTCATCGCTTCGCTCCGTTCGTCGTCGCGGCTTGATGGTGGAGGTTCCGGCACGCCCCCTGGCTCCATCACCCGAACCTCGGGTCTGCACTGCAGCCGGTAACACTCCGAAACCTTCGCGCATTCCCAGGACCCCAGACTCACCCCGGGCCGCACGTCTTGCCTACGACCTGGAGGAGACGTGGCAGCTCCGCGCCGACCTCACCCTTGAGGACCGGCGTTCCTGAATCGCCCGGCCCAGGGCCGGCCCGATCGTGCCTCCTACGAGATTCCGCCCGTCGGGGCTGACGGAGGCCCATCGGCGGAGCTGATCGCCGGCATGCTGCGCAGTCATGGCGTGAGCGCAGCGGTGTCGGCAGATGATGCCGGAGGACAGTACCCGCAGATGCAGATCGAGGGTGTTCGGGTGCTGGTTGCCCCTCCGATGAAGCCTCGGCCCGCCGGCTCCTGGCCGCCGCCGATGACACCTCTGGTGGGTAGCAGGCCGGTCCCAAGGACTTTCGGTGATGGAGCGAAAGGCGGTCTCATGAGCTTGGCGTTCCTCCACCTTCCCCCCCGATGTCCCCCTGAT
>DASUPQ010000716.1 GCA_036280995.1 Actinomycetota bacterium
CCCAGTGGGCCGCCGACGACCCATCCCGGTGGGGACCATGGGTCGCGGTCTGCCCCATTCGCGACGGCGAGCTCACGAGTGGCCGCAGCAAGACAGCCGCCGCCCGCAAGTCGCGGATGGACCAGCGCACCCGTAATGACGCTCGCCTGAATCTCCCCAGACCTGCTCGCTGAATTTCCCCACCCGTGTGGCCCCTGCTTCATCGCTCACACGGGAGGAACGAAGTGCACGCACCGCGCATCACCCCAGAGGGTCTGGTCGATCCCGGCCGCTGCCCGCCACGTGGCGACGACCGACCGGCGATCCCGCTCGTACTCGGACGGGCGAGCGGACCGTCGGGCGGCCGCCCGGCGGCGATCGAACCGCCCGGGCCCCTCGCCGGCCGACGGGCGGTGAGCGCGCCGTGACCGGCGACGGGCACGTCCTGGAGCTGGCCGGGCGGGCGGCCGAGGCTGTGCGGGAGTTGAACCACCTCACCCGCGATCCCGGCGCCTTCACCGGGCCGGCCGAGCTGTACCGGTTGGTCGGCGAGCTCGCCGTGCTCGCCGGCCGGTTGCCGCAGCTGCTGGGCCAGCTCGACCACTGGCTGCAGACCGAGCACGACGCCGGCCGGGTCCGCTCCGACACCGGCACCGATCCCGGCCGGATCGTCGCGGCCGTAGGGACCGACCTGGCCGACGCCCGCGAAGCGGCGCACGAGTTGGCCCACGTGTTGGACGCCGCACTGCAGCACCTGGCCCACCTGGGCGCCACCGAACCCGACCACGCCATTTCGAAGCGCGGGTGACGCGCGTGGCTCCACCGAAGACGGCGGCGCTCCCTCGACGCTGGCGGTCTCTGACCACCGACCAGCTGTTCGAGGGAGCCCGCTTCATGCTGACACGAGAGGAAGACGTGGACGCACACGCCCTGCGCCGCAGGGGGTGGTCGATCTCCGCGATCGCCCGCCACCTGGGCAAAGACCGAAAAACCATTCGGGCGTACTTAAACGGTGAGCGGACCGCCGGCGTCCGGGCGCCGGCCGGCCCGGACGTGTTCGAACCGTTCGTTACCTACTGCCGGGAGCGGCTGGTCGAGGACCCGCACCTGTGGGCGACCGCCCTGTACGACGAGCTGCTGCAGCTGGGCTACGACCGTTCCTACCCGCGGCTGACGCACAACCTGCGGGCCCGGCAGCTGCGGCCGGTGTGCCATGCGTGCCGGCCGGCCGGCGGCCGCCCGGCAGCGGTGATCGAGCACCCGCCGGCCGAGGAAACCCAATGGGACTGGGTCGAGCTGCCCGACCCGCCCAAGAGCTGGGACGGCTACGGATCCAAGGCGTTCCTGCTCGTCGGCGCCCTGTCCCATTCCGGCAAGTGGCGTGGGGTGCTGGCCGAGGCGATGGACCAGCCGCAGCTGATCGACGCGCAGCACCAGGTCGTGGTCCGGCTCGGCGGGCTGACCCGGGTCTGGCGGTTCGACCGGATGGCCACGGTCGTGTATCCGGGCAGCGGCAACGTCACCGACTCCTACGCAGCGGTCGCGAAACATTATGGAGTGCAGGTTAAACCGTGCCCGCCCCGGCGGGGCAACCGCAAGGGTGTGGTCGAGAAGGCCAACCACACCGCCGCGCAACGATGGTGGCGCACCCTGCCCGACGACATCACCGTCGCCGCCGCCCAAGCCCGGCTCGACGAGTTCTGCGCCACCGTCGGTGATGCCCGGGACCGGGTCGATGTCGACGGGAACCGATGCACCGTCGCGGATCTGGCCGCCCGTGAGCGGCTCGCCCCGCTGCCGGCGGCGGCGTTCCCGGTAGAGGTGAGCGTGCCACGGGTGGTGTCCGCGCAGGCGCTGGTGTCGTTCCGCGGGAACCGGTACTCCGTGCCGCCCGAGCTGGCCGGCGGCCCGGTCAGCGTCACCCACCGGCTGAACTCCCCGGTCCTGTTGTTCGTCACCGATAACGGCGTGACCGTGGCCCTGCACCACCGGGTCGCCGACGGCACCGGCGCCACGATCCGCAGCGAGCACCACGTCACCGCGTTGAACAAGGCCGCCCTCGCGGCGTTCACCACCGCAAGGCCGCACCGCCGCAAGGAACGCATCCCACCCGGCCCGGCCGCCCTGTTCGCCGCCGACGTGCTGCGCGGCACCACCACCGACACCGAACCCGTCGTCGATCTGGCCGCCTACGCGGCCGCGGCCGCCGCCCGGAGGAACCTGCCATGACCACCGACACCAGCGACACAACAGCCCCGGCCACGACCGCCGAGAACAGCCGCTACCAGCAGCTGCGCGGCCACCTGAGCACCCTCAAGCTGCTCGACGCCGCCGCGGCCCTGCCGGCCGTCCTGGACCAGGCCCGCACCGAGAAACTCACCCCCACCGCCGCTCTGGAACGGCTGCTGCGGATCGAGGTCACCGCGACCGAGGCCCGCCGACTCGCCGGCCGGCTCCGCTTCGCCTGCCTGCCCACCAACGCCACCCTGGAAGAGTTCGACTACGACGCCCAACCCGGCGTCGACCCCCACCTGATCAACGACCTTGCGTCCTGCCGCTACCTCGAGTCCGCCACCAACGTCCTGATGATCGGCCCGCCCGGGGTCGGCAAGACCATGCTCGCCACCGGGCTGGCCCGCAAAGCCGTCGAGGCCGGCTACCGCACCTACTTCACCACCGCCGCCGACCTTGCCGCCCGCTGCCACCGCGCCGCGATCGAGGGCCGGTGGGCCACCACCATGCGGTTCTACGCCGGTCCCACGCTCCTGGCGATCGACGAACTGGGCTACCTCCCGCTGCCCGCCGAGGCCGCCTCCGCGTTGTTCCAGGTCGTGGCCCAGCGATACCTCAAGACCTCGATCATCCTGACCACCAATAGGCCGGTGACCTCCTGGGGGGAGGTGCTCGGCGACAACATGGTCGCCGCCGCCCTCCTCGACCGGCTCCTGCACCGATCCGTCGTGCTCGACATCGCCGGAGACTCGTATCGCCTCCGCGACCACCACGCCCGAACCGACAAGCTGCGCGCCGGCACCCACCCCGGCACGCTACGCTGACCCCGCCACAGGGTGGGGAATTTCGACGAGCACCCCTGAGGATTTTCGACGAGCGCCGTCACCCGCGAGCGCCTCCCGGTGCTGCCCACCCTGATCGCGGCCGCCGAGAACCGACGCACCCGCGCCGCGCAGTCGCTGACAGCAGCGATGACCGCCGAACCCGGCCAGGAGTTCGCCGCGGGAGAGGACCTCCTGCGGCGCGTCGAGTGCACGCCTGAAACCGCCGGCCATCTGTGGGCCGAGGATCCCGACACCGGCAAGCGCCGTGATCTCAAAGCCGAAGAAAGACGGGCTTTTTGGGCCTGGGCTGCGGTCGAAGTCCTGCGGCTGACCGGAATCCGCGTTGAGGAGCTGACCGAACTCAGCCATC
>DASUPQ010000717.1 GCA_036280995.1 Actinomycetota bacterium
GACCGCTCCGCCCCGGCCGGCCCGACCAGCCTGTTGCCACAGCGCCGCCAGGGTGCCGGGGTAGCCGGCGATCACGGCCGCGTCCAGCCCGGCGATGTCGATGCCCAACTCCAGGGCGTTGGTGCTGGCCAGGCCGAGCAGCTCACCCGAGTTCAGGGCTCGCTCCAGCTCGCGGCGATCCTCCGGCAGGTACCCGCCGCGGTAGGCGGCGACCCGCGGGGCGAGGGCAGGAGCGATGCGGTGCAGGCGGCGACGGGCAGCCAGGGCGACCTGTTCGGCAGCCTGTCGGGAGCGGACGAAGGTCAGGGTGCGGGCGCCACCGGCGACCAGATCCGCCAGCAGTCGTGCCGCCTCCGCGTGCGCCGATGGTCGGCGCGCGGCGGTTCGGTCATCCACGTCATCGATCGAGCCACCGCCACCGATCCCGGCCCCGTGGGGGCGGGTGAGAGGCGTCGGTGCAGTCGATCCGTCGCCGGCGGGCCGTCCGTCGTCGCCCCCGGCCGACGGCTCCCAGAGCACGAAATCCGTCGCCGGCCGTGCCGACCCGTCCTGGGTGATCGCGCGGACCGGCCGACCGATCAACCGGGCGGCCGCGGCGGCGGGCGCTGCCGAGGTGGCCGACGCCAACACGCACACCGGGTCGGCCTTGTACAGGCGGGCCACCCGCAGCAGCCGGCGAAGCACCAACGCCACGTGCGAGCCGAACACGCCCCGGTAGGCGTGACATTCGTCGATCACCACGAAGGCCAGCCGGCGCCAGAACCGGGCCAAGCCGGAGTGATGGGGCAGCAGACCCAGGTGCAGCATGTCGGGATTGGTCAACAACCAGTTGGCGTGGCCCCGCGCCCAGTCGCGCTCCTCTTCGGGGGTGTCCCCGTCGTACGTCGTCGGCCGAAGCCCGGGCACCGCAAGCGAGTGCAGGTCGTCGAGTTGATCGGCGGCCAGCGCCTTGGTCGGCGCCAGGTACAGGACGGACGTCCGGGGGTCCGCGACGATCGCGGACAGGGCAGGCAGCTGGTAACCCAGCGACTTCCCGGACGCCGTCCCGGTGGCCAGCACCACGTCGGTGCCCCGGTGGACCAGATCCGCGGCGAGCGCCTGGTGCGTCCACGGCTGCGCGATACCGATCGACCCGAAGGCATCGCCGACCGCGGCCGGCACCCAGTGCGGCCAGGCGGTCCGGGAACCCGCCGAGCCAGGCAGGCTCCGCACATGCGACGCACAGGATGTGACGGAAGTCACATCGGCGCTACTGGACCGATTCAGCGCATCCAGCGGTGACCCCCGGTAACGGCAAAGGTCCGATGTGGTCACGCCAGCATTGTCCCGGCCCGGTCCGACAGTGGCCGAATTGGACGGGCGGGGTGGCGACATCGGTGGTATGCGGCGGTGCTGTCGGACCTGTGCTCTACAGTACTGAGCGTCGCGTCGAACCACGGGGGATCGACGAAGAGAAGACCAGCGCCGGTCACATCGAGTTGACAGGCGCACGAATCAGCACCCTTGTGCACGGATCAGGAGCTCGATGTCAACCAGTGCCGCTGCTGCGGAAGTCGCCATCACCGGTAGTGATCAAGTCATCGTCATCGGTGTCGCAGTCGTCGCCCTCGTGGCCCTGATCATCGCGTTCGTCCTGCGGGCCGGCGTGCTCGCCGCGGGCACCGGCACCGCGAAGATGCAGGAGATCTCGGCCGCGGTCCAGGAAGGTGCGGCCGCCTACCTGGGGCGGCAGTTCCGCACGCTGGGCATCTTCGTCGTCATCGTCTTCGCGCTGCTCTTCGCGCTGCCGGCGAACACCACCGGCGAGCGGGTCGGCCGGTCCATCGCCTTCCTCTTCGGGGCGGCGTTCTCCGCGTCGATCGGGTACCTGGGCATGTGGCTGGCCACCCGGGCCAACGTTCGGGTCGCAGCCGCGGCCAACGGCGACGGCGGCCGGGAGAAAGCCATGCAGATCGCCTTCCGCACCGGCGGAACCGTCGGCCTGGCCACCACCGGCCTCGGTCTGCTCGGCGCCTCCGTCGTCGTCCTGGTCTACGTCGGTGAAGCCCCGAAGGTTTTGGAGGGCT
>DASUPQ010000718.1 GCA_036280995.1 Actinomycetota bacterium
CGACCACGCCGAGACCTACCACCCGTTCAACGTCGAGCTGTCGACCGCGGCCGACGACTGCGTGCACGGCCAGCGCGGCTGCGACATCTGCACCCGGGCCTGCCCGCGCTTCCGGGACTGGGAGGTCGAGTGCGACCAGGCCCTGTTCGGGCGGGCCAGGGAGGTCGACGAGGTCACCGGCATCCAGCGTCGGGTGTTCCTGGCCCGGGCCACCGACCCGGCCGTGCTAGAGGCCGGCCAGGACGGCGGGCTGGTCTCGGCCCTGCTGCTGTGGGGGCTGGAGACGGGCCGGATCGAGGGCGCCCTCACCTCGCGGCTGTCGTCGGTCAGGCGCTGGGACGGCGAGCCGTTCCTGGCCACCAACCGCGACGAGGTGCTGGAGGCGGCCGGCTCCCGCTACACCTACGCCGCCAACCCCCTGGCCATGGCCGAGGCCGAACGGCGCGGGCTCAAGCGCCTGGCCCTGGTCGGGATGAGCTGCCAGGCCTCGATCAACGGCACCCTCCAGGCGCGCCGGGTCAACAAGTACGCGCGCCGGATCGAGATCACCCTCGGGCTGCTGTGCTCCAAGTCGTTCGCCTACGACGGCATGCGCCAGGTGATCACCCAGGACTATGGGGTCCCGCTGGACGACATCGCCAAGGTCAACATCAAGGGCCGGTTCCAGCTGTGGCGGCGCTCGACCGGCGAGCAGGTCGAGATCCCCCTCAAGCGGATGCAGCAGGCCACCCGCGAGGGCTGCAAGCTCTGCCCCGACTTCGCGGCCGAGCACGCCGACGTGGCCACCGGCGGCATCGGCCAGCGCGACGGCTGGACCCTGGCCGTGGTCCGCACCCAGCGCGGCGAGGACTGGATGCGCGAGGCCACCGCGGACGGGGTCATCACCGTCCGGCCGGGCGAGGAGGACCCGGCGGCCCTGGCCCTCATGGCCAAGCTGGCCGTCCGCTCCCGGGAGCGCTGGCCAGAGGGCCCGACCGGCGACCGGTCCGCCCCGCGGATGCTCCCGGTTGTGCAGACAAGCGGAGGAAGCGCAAGAACCACGTAGGTCTGCCGATTTGCAGGGATACGGCACAGACGTTGTAACCTTCCCGCTCGCAAGGCATACGGTCCTGACCGGTTGATCTCGGGTCGGTCCACGCCTTGGGGGGAGGGAGATGGCCACCGACCGCGACGAGCAGCTACGCCAGCAGCGCGAGCTCGAGGAGATCCGCCGCAGCTTCGCCGAGATGGGCGCCCGCATGGGCTCCCTGTTCGAGCCGGTGGACCCCGACGAGCAGGATGCGCCGCGGCTGTCCACCCAGCCGCCGGCCCCCTCCGGCCCGCTCCCCCTCGGCCTCCAGGGCCGTCCCCGGTGGTGGTGGGCGGCCGCCCTGGCGCTGCTGTTCATCGCCGGCACCGCCTTCGGCTGGATCCTGCCCAAGGGCGGCGGCGAGCCGGAGCCGCCGGCGGCGGCACCCCAGACGACGACCGCTCCCACGGCCGCGCCCGAGACCACGGTGGTGACCCGGACCGTGGTCAGCGTGCCCGAGCAGTGCCTGGAGGCGGCCGAGCTGGCCGACGAGATCATCTCCGCCCTCACCCGCAACGAACGTGACAACCGCCTGGCCCTGAACCTCAGGGACTACACCGTAGCCAACCAGGCCTGCCGAGAGGAGGCATCGCCCTGATGCAGAGGAAGTCGCTCGCCAAGCTCCTGCTGGTGCTGGCCGGGCTCCTGGCCCTGACGGTTCCCGCCGCCAGCGCCGCCGAGACCCTCGTGCTCTCATGCGTCAAGTGCGACGAACTGATCGTGACCGGCAAGGACCTGCCGGCCAACGACGAGGTCCGAGTGGGCGTGGTCGACGTCAAGACCGGCCAGCCAACCACCGACCAGTTCTACGTCGACACCGACGCGAACGGCGCCTTCGTCAAGAAGCTCCGCATGGACCTGGGCAACCACCCGGCGCTCGAGTCGACCGTGTGGAAGAAGAACGGCGACGTGCTGGTGGTCGCCGCCCACACCCGCTTCGTCGCCCCCTGCAAGCCGGAGGACACCCTGGCCTTCACCGGGTCGCACACGCCGCTGCTGCTCGGCACGGGCCTGGTGCTGCTGGTGGCCGGCGGGCTCCTGCTCCGCGGCTCGCGCCGGGCCTACACCCCGGTCCACTAGCGACAACGGCCCAGCCGGCAAAGGGGCCCCGGAGCGCGACACTGCTCCGGGGCCCTGTCTTTGTGTCGTCCTATTCGGTCGGCGTGTAGTTGGCCACGAACTCGGTGTCGCGCACCTGCGGGCCGATCTTGGCGAACCCGCCGGGCGAGCCGAGGGGCTCGTCGCCCTCGGTGAAGAAGGCCGCGTTGGTCGCGGTGAAGTCCTTCCACTGGGCGGGCACGTCGTCCTCGTAGAAGATGGCCTCCACCGGGCAGACGGGCTCGCAGGCGCCGCAGTCCACGCACTCGTCAGGGTGGATATAGAGCATGCGGTCGCCCTCGTAGATGCAGTCGACCGGACACTCCTCGATGCAGGACTTGTCCTTGACGTCAATGCAGGGCTCGGTGATGACGTAGGTCATCTTCGGGTGGACCCCCTCGTGGGCGTTTGCTCCGGGTGCAGGGTCGATCCTACCGCCTCCCTGGCCCCGCCGAGCAGCGGCAGCAGCACGGCCCCGGCCACGACGGCCAGCCCGCCGACCACCTTGCCCGGACCGAGCCGATCGCCGAGCACGGCCACGCCGAGCGCCACGGTGAACACCGGCTCGAACGACGAGGCGATCGACGCCCAGGCCGACCCGACCCTGGCCATGCCGGCCAGGAAGGCGGCGATGGCCAGGGCGGTGCCGACCACGGCCATGGCCGCCCCGGCGGCGTACGCGGACGGCGCCGCCCCGACCAGGCCGCGCCCCCCGACCACGACGGCGGCGGCCAGGAACGAGCAGGCCGCCCCCGAGCTGACGTAGGCGCTGGCCGCCAGCGGGTCCACGCCGCGCAGCAGGTACTCCCCCACCAGGATGTAGCAGGTGTACCAGCAGGCCGAGGCCAGGCCGAGGGCGACCCCGACGGCGTCCAGCGGCTCGCCGGGCAGGCCGAGGACGAGCAGGATGCCGGCCAGGCTGAGGGCCAGCCCGGCCGCCGTGGCCCGGTCCAGGCGTGAGCGGCCAAGGGCGACCGCCCCGGCGGTGACCAGCGCCGGGTACAGGTACAGGAGCAGGGCGGCCATGCCGGCCGGGATGCGGGCCAGGGCGTTGAAGAACAGCGTCGCCTGGATGGCGTAGCCGATCCCGCCGAGGGCGAGCAGCGCCACGGCCGCCGGCCGTCCCAGGCGCAGGCTCCGCCGGGCGGCCAGGGCCAGGCCGACCAGCAGCGGGGCGGCCAGGGCGAAGCGGATGGCCAGGACCCCGACGACCCCGAGCCCGCCCGCGTACGCCTGCTTGCCGAAGATGGCCAGGCTGCCGAAGGCGGCCGCCGACAGCACGCACAGCCCCAGCCCCACCCGGTCCAGCGTCGGCCCCGGACCCCTCGGGGTCACGCGGCCAGGCCGGACAGGAACGCCGCCGGGCCGAGGGGCCGGCCGGTGGCCGAGGCGACCAGGTCGCGCCAGGGCTGGGTGGCGCCAGGGGCGAACACCCGCTCGGCCAGGAACGCACCCGCCTCCGGGCGGCCGACGAAGCCGCCCGCCTGGTCGCGCACGGCCTGGTCGAGCTGGGAGGCGAGCAGCTCGCCGAGCAGGTAGCTCTGGTAGTAGACGGGGGCGACGGCCAGGTGGATCTTGCTGGCCCAGTCGGGGGCGGTGCGGCCGGAGGGGCGGCGCAGGCCCTGGAGTGAGGAGACCAGCTCCCACCAGGCGCCGGCCAGGTCGCGGCCCGGGTCGGCGTACATGGCCTGCTCGAACCGGACCACGACCAGGCACCAGCGGGCGAACACCAGCTGGCCGGTGCGGAGCACCTCGCGGCTGGGCCCGGTCAGGGCCTCGGCGGCGGCCCGGTCGGCGCCCAGCACCCCGGAGAGGAACTCGGGGTCGCGCCGGAGCCGACCCAGCATCAGGGCCACGGCCTCGGTGACCAGCGGCTGGGGCGGGCGGCGGAGGACCCAGGGCAGCGACCGGTCGATGTGGTCGTCGTAGACGGCGTGGCCGACCTCGTGCAGCAGCACGTCCAGCCACTCCTCGCCGGGGGCCAGGTTGGCCAGGACCCGGATGTCGCCGGCCCGGTCGACGTCCAGGCAGAAGGCGTGCTGGTCCTTGCCCGGGCGGGGGTGGAGGTCGGACCGCTCCAGCAGGTGGCGGGTCTCAAGGCCCATGCTGTCGTAGGTCGTCACGGCGAGCTTGACCGTGTCGGTCCCCTCCAGCAGCGGGCCCAGGTCGGCCTCGCCCTCGCCGTCGTAGCGCTGGAAGAACAGGTCGCCGTAGTGCCATGGGTACAGGTCCTCGACGACGACCCCGAAGCGGGCGCTCTGGCGGGCGTCGAGCGCGGCCTTGGCGGCCAGGAACGGCTCGCGGGTGGCCGCCTCGACCTCGTCCAGCATCCGCTCCAGCCAAACCTCGTCGATGTCGCCGGCGGCCAGGGCGAAGGCGAACCAGTCGCGGTAGCCGCGCTCGCGGGCCACCCGGTTGCGCAGCTCGACCAGGGCGAGGACGTCGTCGGCGACGGCGGCGCCGACCTGCTTGCCGGCCTCCCAGGCGGCGCGCCGCTCGGCCGGGTCGGTCGAGTCGGCCAGGATCCGCTCGAGCTCGTTGTTGGCCAGCTCCCGGCCGCCGACCCGGCCGCGGACGGTCGAGAAGGCGTGCTCCACCTTGGCCTGCAGGGTCACCAGCTCGGCCCGGTCGCCCTCGGGGATCTGGTTGGCCAGCAGGTCGAGGTTGGCCTGCTCCAGGGCGCGGCGGGCATACGGGCCGGTCCCGGCCGCCCCGGCGGCGGCCAGGGCGCCCTGGACCTCGGCGAACAGCTCCGGGTCACCGAGGGCGGCCAGCCAGGCCTCCTCGGCCCGCTGCCGGGTCGCCGAGGTCTCGGGCCGGGCGTCGGTCGAGGCCGCCCAGAAGGCGCGGTGGAGGTCGCGCTCCAGCGGGGCCAGGCGGTCGGTGAGCCGCCGCAGGACGGCGTCGGGGTCGGGGGGCATGGCACGGGCTCCGGGCGCTGGACGGTCGGTCGCCCCTACTGTAGTGGGATGCGCTACCGGTACGTGGTCCGGATCGGGCCGGAGGACGTCGGCCAGCGGGTGGTGGTCCGCTGGCGCCGTCCCGCGCCCGGCGGCGACGAGGTGGCCGACGTGGTCGGTCCCCTGGAGGCCGCCGACGAGCGGCGGTTCGCGGTCCGCAACCGCCGCGGCGAGCTGGTCGAGATCCCCCGCGACCGCGCCCTGGCGGCCAAGGTCATCCCGCCGCGATGAGGTGGGTGTGCCTGACGATCACGCCCTCGTCCTCGTCGCTGACGTAGAAGATGCGGTCCTGGGCGTCGACGGCGATGCCCTCGATGGCCGAAAGGTCGGGGAACTCGCGGACCCGCTCGGGGACCAGGTGGCCGGCGCGGCGGTCGCCGGGGAGCGCGCAGCGCCAGTGGGTGGCCATGGTGTGGGCCCCCTCGGGGTAGTCCTCCAGCAGCACGCTGCCCTTCTCGCGGGCGTCGATGTTGCCGGTGACCACGTGCAGCTCGCCGTCGTGGAGGGTCAGGTCGCGCACCCCGGCCATGGTCCCGTCGCGGCCGACCGCGTCCAGCACCCAGAAGCCGCGGACCTCCGGGATCCCGCCGCCCGGGCTCGAACAGCCGCTGGATGCCGTCCAGCTCGACCAGGAGCGGCCGCCCGTCGGCGGCGGTGGGGAAGCGCAGGCCGAGCACCAGCGAACCGTCGCCGCGGAACGCCGCCCCCTCGACGTTGAGGGGCAGGTC
>DASUPQ010000719.1 GCA_036280995.1 Actinomycetota bacterium
GCTCCGGCCGGCAGCTGCCGGCAAGGACCACCGCGACGTCCATGGCCCAGTCCAGAGAGGCCGCCGACCGCGGCGCTTCGCCGGCAATGGGCATGCCAGGTTCAGCCCTTGTGGCGTCCAAGCTGGCAGCGCCGGCCACTCGGGCCGGGCTGCTAGAGCGTGCCAGTCTCCAGTCGCTGCTGAGGGGCGGTCTGCAGGGCAAGCTCTGTCTGGTGGACGCGCCGGCCGGGTTCGGCAAGACGACCCTGCTCGCCCAGTGGCAGGCTGTAGCCGGTGGGGGCCGGGTGGCCTGGGTCTCGTTGGACGTGGGCGACAACGACCCCACCCGCTTCTGGGTCTATGTGGTCGAGGCACTCCGCACCGTCGAGCCGGGCGTGGGAACGGCCGCGCTCGCGGCCCTGGGGCGCCCCAGCGCGGACCTTCACCGGGCGGTCCTGCCGGGACTGCTCAACGACCTCCACGCGGTCGGCTCGCCGCTGTTCCTGGTCCTGGACGACTACCACCTGATCACCAACCCAACCTGCCACCAGACCCTGACCTTCTTCCTCGACCACCTCCCAGCCGTTGTCCACGTGGCGCTGTCAGGCCGCACCGACCCGCCGTTGCCCCTGGCCAGGATGCGAGCCCGGGGAGAGCTGGCCGAGATCCGCGTCGCCGATCTGCAGTTCACCGACGAAGAGGCCGTCGCACTGCTGAACGGCTCAATGCGGCTGCAGCTGGCCACCGAGGACGTGGCGCGCCTGGCCGAGCGGACCGAGGGCTGGGCGGCCGGGCTGGTCCTGGCCGGGCTGTCGCTTCGCGGCCGGCAGGACCCGAGCGCCTTCATCGCCGCGTTCCACGGCGACAACCGCCATGTCGCCGACTACCTCTCCGCCGAGGTGTTCGAGCGTCAATCAGGGGAGATCAGGAGGTTCCTGCTGCGGACCTCGATCCTGGAGCGCCTGTCCGGCCCCCTATGCGACGCCGTCCTGGAGGCCGAGGGGTCGGCCGACCTCCTGCGCGAACTGGAGCGCTCCAACCTGTTCCTGGTCCCGCTGGACGACCACCGGGAGTGGTACCGCTACCACCACCTGTTCGCGGAGCTGCTGCGCCTGGAGCTCGCCAGCCGCGAGCCTGCACTGCTGGCGACCCTGCACCGGCGGGCCGCGGCCTGGCATCGGCAGGCAGGCAACCTGGATGAGGCCATCGGTCACGCGAGCGCGGCCGGGGAGTTCGCCCAGGCCGCTGCGCTGATCGCGCAGCACTGGCTCAGCTACTGGCGCCGAGGGCAACGGGCGACCGTGGCCCGCTGGCTGGACGGGCTGCCTGATGAGGCCATCCTGGCCGACCCGCCGGTCGCCTACGTGGCCGCCTGGATTCGTGGGTACAGCGGCGCCTCCAAGCAGCAGATCGAAGACTGGCTGGCCGTTGTGGGAGGTGACGGCGCTGAGGGAGGCCTGCCGGACGGCGTCGGCTCGGAGGGAGGCCTGCCGGACGGCGTCAGCTCCCTGGCCTTCGGCGCCAACTTGGCCCGCGCCTCGCTGGTGTTCGACGACCTGGGCCGCTCGGCCGCTGCAGGCCGGCGTGCGCTGGAGCTGGCCGGCCCCGACTCCTTACAGTTCTGGTGGATGGCGCAGTCCGCGCTCGGTCATGCCCTGTACCTGTCCGGACAGGCCGCCGAGACGCGGCCGCAGCTGGAGGAGCTGGTCGGGCGGGTGCCCGCCGCCGCACAACCGGTCGCGGTCGTCCTGGCGCTGGCCGTGCTGTCGCTGCTCGCCGGGGACCAGAACGACGACCGCACCGCCATGGCGCTCGCCCGTCAGGCGGCGGCGACCGCCGACAACCAAGGGCTCAGCGCCGAGCCGATGTGCGGGATCGCCTATGCGGCGCTGGGCCGGGCCCTGGCCCGCCAGGGCGAGCTGGCCGAAGCCGAGGAGCAGCTGGAGCGGGCGTTGGCGCCGGTCGGGATCGACAGCATGCTGGTGCAACGAGCGTTCGCGCTGTTGCTGCTGGCGCCCGTGCGCCGGGGCCGCGGCGACCTCCAGGGGGCCAGGGCGCTGGTCGAACAAGCCCGGGAGCTGGTCGAACGGTTCGCCGACCCGGGCGTGCTGCCCGCGCTCCTGAACCAGACCGAGCAGATGCTGGTCACGGCGCCCCGCCGGCGGCCTGATGTGGTCGAACCGCTCACCGAGCGGGAGCTGGCGGTCCTGCGGCTGCTCGCCACCCGGCTGTCGAACCGGGAGATCGGCCGCCAGCTGTACGTCTCGGTCAACACCATCAGGACCCACATCCAGGCGGTCTACCGCAAGCTCGGCGTGGGCACCCGGGCCGACGCGGTCGCCAACGCCCGCGAGCTCGGCCTGCTCGCACGGTCGACGCCCCAGGGTCGGTGACCATCCTGGTCGCGCCGGCCGGGCGCGTTGGCTTCACCCGTTTGAGGTGATCTGGCGCCGTGCAGGTGGTGAGTTCATGCGGACGGGGTGATGTCCGGCGTCCAGGTCCCGCTTATGGTTGGCTGCACCTCACGACGCTCAGGGACGCGCAGGAAGGTGGTCTCCCATGACCGCAGGATCGGGTGCCGGCACCCCTGGGGAGGCGTCACGCAGTCCGCGGCTCGCGATCCTGCTGGCGATGGCGATGTTCGTGCTCGTCGTCGACACCTCGCTGATGAACGTGTCGATCGCGGCCGTGGTCCGGGACCTCGGCACGACCACCAGCGGCGTCCAGTCCGCGATCGCGCTCGAGGCCCTGGTGTCGGCCGCCTTCATCCTCATCGGCAGCAAGGTCGGCGACCTCATCGGGCGCAAGCGGGCCTATGTGCTGGGGCTGCTCGGCTACGCCGTCGGCGCCCTGGCCATGGCCCTGGCCCAGGGCCTGACCGCGATCATCGTCTTCTGGGCCATCGTGGGCGGGATCGGCGCGTCGCTGCTGCTGCCCTCCATGCAGTCCCTCATCCACGGCAACTTCGAGGGGCCGGCCCAGAAGAAGGCCTACGCCCTGGTCGGGGCCGCGGCCGCCATCGCCGCCGCGGTCGGGCCGCTGCTGGGAGGGTTCCTCACGACCTACCTGTCGTGGCGCGTCGGCTTCCTGCTCGAGGTCCTGATCATCGCGGTCGTGCTGTCGGGCATCAGGCTCGTCCGCGACGTGCCGTACACCGGGCCGCGGCAGGTCGACGCGGTCGGTTCCGTCCTCTCGGTGCTGGGCATGGGCGGCATCGTGCTCAGCATCCTGGTCTGGCAGGAAGGCGGCGAGGCCGTCGGCGGGCTCCTGGTGGTCGGCGCCGTCGCCCTGGCGGCGCTGATCTGGTGGCTGCTGCGGCGCAAGCGGCAGGGGAGGGCGACCCTGCTCGACCCCGACCTGTTCAGGTCCCACCCCTTCCGCTTCGGGATCACCGAGCAGATGCTCCAGCAGATCGCCCTCGGCGGCACGATGATCGCGCTGCCCATCTACCTGCAGATGGTGCTGGAGTACAACGCGATGCTGGCCGGGTTGTCGCTGGCCCCGCTCTCGCTCAGCATGTTCGGCATCGCCCTCCTGGCCGGGAAGCGGGCCGGGAAGCGCCGGCCGAGCAGCATCATCCGGATGGGGTTCGCGCTGCTCACGGCCGGGATGGCGGTGCTGATCCCGATCGTGCCCAGGGCGGAGTCCGGTTGGTACCTCTTCATCCCCCTGGCGATCGTCGGTTCGGGGCTGGGGCTGCTGGTGTCCCAGCTCAACAACTACACCCTGGCCCCGATCTCGGAGGAGCGGGTCAGCGAGGCCGCCGGCGTGAACTCGGCGGCGGGGTCGTTCGGGCTGTCGTTCGGGCTGGCCTTCGCCGGTGCCATCATGCTCGCGGCGCTCTCGGTCAACTTCACCAACCTGGCCCAGGGCAGCACCGTCCTTCCCCCGGAGGACAAGCAGCGCGTCGCGCAGGCCCTTGAGGACGACGCCCAGGTGCTGAGCAACACCCAGCTCGAGGAGCTGCTCGCCGCCCAGCCCGAGGAGATCCAGGACGAGATCATCCGCATCAACACCGACGCCCGACCGCTCGCCCTGCAGATCGCCCTGCTCGTCCCGCTCCTGGCCGGCATCGTCGGGCTGTTCAACTCGTTCCGCATGATGCGCCTGCCCGACCCCACCCCGTCGGGTTCGGTCGAAGGGATGGCCCTGGGCTGACGGCGCCTGGGCTCAGCCGGGGCGCGTGGGCGCCGGGCGGTCCTCCCAGTCGGTCCACTCGACGCCCGTGGCGTCGAGATAGGCGTCCACCGCGGTGCCGATGGTGGGATAGAAGTGGTCGGCGCCGAAGTGCTCCAGCAGCCCGTAGCGCTTCAGCCGGTCCTTCACCGGGTCCTTCATCTCGGCGAAGCGCAGGTCGATGCCGTCGGCGGCGAGCTCGTCCTCGAGGCGCCGGAGGACGTCGGCGGCGGTGGTGTCGAGGTCCGTCACCGGTTCGGCGGTGACGATCACCCAGCGCACCGGCGTCGGGGACGACGCGACGGCCTGCTCGACGTGGTCGGCGAAGATCTCCGCGTTGGCGAAGAACAGCGGCGCGTCCCAGCGGAACAGCACCAGCCCGGGGATGCGCTTGGCGTCGGGGTAGCGGCTGACGTCGTGGTAGCCCTTCAGGCCGTCGACGCGGCCGAGGACGGCGTCATAGGGACGCCAGGCGCGCCTGACGAAGTCCAGCAGCGCCAGGCCGACGGCGAGGAAGATGCCCTCGATCACCCCCAGGACCGCGACCCCGAGAAAGCACACGATCGACAGGACGAACTCCATCCTGCGCCAGCGGTACAGCTTGCGTACGCCGGCGACCTCGACCAGCCCGATCGCCGCCGAGATGACCACGGCGGCCAGCGCCGAATCGGGAAGGTGCTGCACGAGGTTGGGGAAGAAGAGCAGCATCAGCGCGATCGCCCCGGCGCCGACCAGGCCGGTCAGCTGTGTCCTGGCGCCGGCGGCCTCGGCGACCGGCGTCCGCGAGGAGCTGGCGCTGACCGAGAACCCCTGGAAGAAGCCGGCGGCCAGGTTGGCCGCGCCGAGAGCGACCAGCTCCTGGTTGGGGTCGACCCGGTAGCCGCCCCGGATCGCGAACGTCCGCGACAGGACGCTGGTGTCGGCGAAGGAGACCAGGGCGATCCCGATGGCGCCGGCCAGGAGCGCCTCGATGTTGGACAGCGACATGCTGGGGAGCTGGAACGACGGCAGGCCCTCGGGGAGCGGGCCCACCACCGAGACGTCGTAGCGCTGGGCCAGGTCGAACAGGCCGACCGCCACCGTCGCCCCGACCACGGCCACGAGCACGCCCGGGATCCTCGGTCGCCAGCGCTTGCAGGCCAGGATCACCAGGAGGCTGGCGGCGCCGAGGACGAGCGCCGTCGTGTTCGTCGCGCCGTCGGCGACGCCGCGGACGAATGCCCTGGCCTCCGGGATCACGCCCTCGGCGTCGACGGAGAAGCCGAACAGCTTCGGCAGCTGGCTCAGCAGGACGGTGAGCGCGATCCCGTTCATGTAGCCGTAGCGCACGGGCTTGGACAGCAGGTCGGTGACGAACCCGAGCCGGGCCAGCCCGGCGAGGACACACAGCAGGCCCGAGAGGACCGCGAGCATACCCGCCAGGGCGACGGCCTCCGCGTCGCTGCCGGCGGCCAGAGGCAGGATCGCGGCCGCGATCAGCGGGGCCAGGGAGGAGTCGGGGCCGAGGACGAGGATCCTGCTCGGCCCGGCGAGCGCGTAGACCACCAGGGGAACGACGGTGGCGTACAGCCCGTAGATGGCCGGCAGCCCCGACGCCTCGGCGTAGCCCATGCCGGCGGGCACGAGCAGCGCCGTGAGGACGAGCCCGGCGACCAGGTCGCGGGGAAGCCAGGACCGCTGGTAGGTGCGGAGGACCTCGGCGCCGGGCACCCATCGCCGAAGCCCGCTCGGCGCCTCGGTGGCCCCGACGGTCGACGCGGCGCTCATGACCGGTGGCGGCAGAGATCCACCCGCGCCGGGTCGCCTAGCGGCCGGACTCCTCGCCGTGCAGGGCGTCCTGGAGCTCCTGCTGGGCCTCGTTGGACAGCGAGCTCTTGAGCACGGTGCCGCCGAACTTGGACATCGCCTCCACGGCCTTGTCCGGGGTGACCTTCTCCACGACCATGAACAGCGCCGAGGTTCCCGGCTGGAGCATCTCCCGGACCTGGCTCTCGAACTGCTTGTCGACCGCGCTCTTGCTGACCTTGCCCATCAGCGCGCCCATCCCGGCGCCGACGGCCATGCCGAAGAAGGGGACGAAGAACAGCATGCCGAACAGCATGCCCCAGAACATGCCCCAGGTCGCTCCGGCCCCCACCATGTGATGGTTGGTGACGACCCGGATCTTGCCCTCCTTGTTGCGGATGATCGCCGCCACCGCATCGGCCTGGATCACCAGCTCCTTCTGGAGGCGCTCGGCCTCGTCCATCGCCGACAGCGCCGTGGTCTCGTCCGGATACCCGATCGCGATCAGGTCAGCCATCCCTGTCCTCCTTGTCCGCTCGTCGATCCGCCGGTCAGGGAGCGACGAGGCTCAGCTCCCGTGTCTGATGGAAGCCTGTTCGGTGGCGTGCGGCATCATCCGTCCAGGATGATTTCCCCGTCTGAACGTCAGACCTGCCCCTCGAGCCCGCGGGGGGCGGGTTGGTTGGCCGGCGTGTCCGTTGAGCACGAGCGGGGCCAGGAGACGGCCGCGGACCGGGTGCCAGTCGGTGCGCTCCAGCAGCCAGGTGGAGCCCTTGGGCCAGTCCAGCGGCTCCTCCACGACGAGGCCGTCCGCGACCAGCTCCGCCAGCAGCCAGCCGATCGTCTCGCCGTGGGTGCACAGCACCGCATTGCGGAGCTCCTCCGCCGCCAGCACCGCCAGCAGCTGGGCGGGTGTGGCCCCGACCCCGAGGGCCTGGACGTGCTCGATGTCGAGGTACCGGTCGTGGGCCAGCGGCTGGACGGTCTCGTGGCAGCGCACGGTCGGGCTGCACAGGATCCGCTCGATCGGGTAGTCCTCCAGGCGGACCACGAGGCCCTCGGCCTGGCGGCGGCCGGCGGGTGACAGGGGCCGAAGCGCGTCCGGGCGGGTCCAGCTGCGCTTGTCGCCCGCGTCGGCGTGCCGGACGACCAGCAGCATGTCGAAGCGGCCGCCGCGGTCGAGGGCGTCGACCGTGGGCGCGATGAGGTCGGAGGCCATGGTGGCTCTGCCCCTCAGGTCGCGGACAGCGAGGCCTCGGCGCGGACGGCGACCGTCCGCCGGTGGCGCCGTCGGATGACGAGTTTGATCAGCTCCTCGACGACGACCAGGCTGGCCGCGATCCCGATACAGATCCCCCACTGGGCCAGGTTGAGCTCGGTGGTGTCGAAGATCCGCTGCAGGAAGCCGATGGTGGTGACCAGGATGATGGCCAGCAGGGCGATCCCGTAGCGGCGCAGCTGGGTCGGTCCGGGGATGGCCGCCCGGTCGAAGATGGTGTTGTGTTGGTCGCGGGCCAGCAGCCCCACGGCCAGATGGGACAGCGACAGCGCCGTCAACAACATGGTGGCCGCGACCACGGGGTCATCATATTGGGTGTCGCCGAGCTGGTAGGCGACCAGCGCGCCCACCGTCATGACCAACCCCTGGACGCACAGCCGGACCCAGTTCGCCCTGGAGAGGACGGGCGCGCCGACGGGACG
>DASUPQ010000720.1 GCA_036280995.1 Actinomycetota bacterium
CGCAAGCCTCGCACGGTCACGACCCGGTCGACCAGCTCGGGACCACCCGGGAAGCGGACCTTGATGTAGTTGTCGCTGGTCCCCTCGGCCAGGCCGTCGCCGGCCGACTCGACCAGCACCGAGATGGGCCGGCCGACGTGGTCCTCGTGGAAGCGGCGGCGCAGCTCGTTGCCGAGGGAGATCAGCTCGCGCGCCCGGGCCTTCTTCTCGGCGTCGCCGACCTGGTCCGGCATGGTCGCGGCCGGGGTGTCGGGCCGCTGGGAGTACCGGAACACGTGCAGCTTGGAGAAGCCGACCCGCTCGACCACGGCCAGGGTGGCGGCGAACTGCTCGCGGGTCTCGCCCGGGAACCCGACGATCACGTCGGTGGACAGCCCCAGACCGGGGACCTCGGCCTTGGCCTGCTCGACCCGGTCCAGGAACTCGGCGATGCGGTAGGGGCGGTGCATGGCCGCCAGCACCTCGTCGTCGCCCGCCTGGAGGGGGACGTGCAGGTGGCGGCAGACCTTGGGGTCGTCGCGGACCCTGGCCACCAGGGCCGGGGTCACCTGCACCGGCAGCACGCTGGACAGGCGCAGCCGCAGCAGCCCGTCGACCGCCGTCAGCCGGTCGACCAGCCGGGCCAGGGCGTCGTGCTCGCCCCGGTCGTCGCCGTACTTGCCCAGGTGGACGCCGGTGAGGACGACCTCGCGGACCCCGCGGGCGACCTGGCGGCGGACGTCGTCGACGATCTGCTGCTCGGGGTAGGAGCGCAACGGGCCGCGGGTCCGGGGGATGATGCAGAAGGTGCACCACTCGTCGCAGCCGGTCTGAGCCTTGATGGCCACCCGGGTGCGGAGCCGCTCGACCGGCGCCGGCCGCGTCACCAGAGGCAGCCGCCGCACGCTGGGCACGGCCGTGACCAGCTCGGCCAGCCGGTCCTTGTCGTCGTTGCCGACCACCAGGTCGACCCCGGGGATGGCCCGGACCGCCTCGGGGTCGGCGACCGCGTAGCAGCCGGTGACGACCACGGTGGCCTGGGGGTTGGCCTCGGCCGTCTTGCGGATCAGGCGGCGCGAGGAGGCGGTCGACTCGGCGGTCACGGTGCAGGTGTTGACCACGACCACGTCGGGGGTCTCCCCGGCGTGGGCCAGGTCGAAGCCGCGCGCCCCCAGCGCCTCCAGGGCGTGCTCGCTCTCGGCCTGGTTGAGCCGGCAGCCGAGGGTCTTGAACGCCACCTTGGGCGCCGCGGGCGCGGTTGGCTCAGCCATTGGCCTGCTCCGCCGGGGGGCTACCGCTTCGCTCCATGAGCCCCCCGGACCCCCCGAACGCCTCCACCAGCGAGGTCTCGTGCGGGTCGCCGGGGCGGGGGGCCGGGTGGACCCGGATGTAGCGGGAGCTGGCGAACACCGTCCGCCAGTTCTCCTGGTGGCCGAGCAGCCGGTACCAGACGTCGCCGGCCTGGGTGCGGTGCCGGCACAGGGCCCGCCAGGCCTGCCCGGCCACCGCCGAGGTGTCGACCGTGCAGGTGAACTGCTCGTCGGGGGTGCCCTTGGCCCCATAGGGGTCGTCCGCGCCGGGCAGGTCGAAGCCGCTGGCCCGGCCCAGCGCCCGCCAGCCGGTCATGTCGGAGACGGGGGCGCCCCAGTAGTAGAAGCGGGGCTCGCGCTCCCGCGGCCCGGCCGCGTACGCGCCGAAGGCGGCCTGGGTGGCGGCCGACACGGCCATGTGGTCGGGGTGGGCGGTGACCCCGGCCGGCTCCATGGTCACGACCACGTCGGGCTGCTCGCGCTCCAGGAACCCGTGGACCTCCCTGGCCAGGGCGTCCCGGTCGGCCTGCTCGACCTCACCATCGACCAGGTCGCCGAAGAAGACCCGCTCGACCCCGACCACGGCCATGGCCGCCCGCTCCTCGGCCTCGCGGACCTCGGCCAGGGTCTCGCGGGTGGCCCCGGTCCCCTCGGCGATCTGGCCGGCCTGGCCCCGGGTCGCGGTCCAGACCGCGCCTCGGACGCCCTTGGGCACCAGCAGCGCGAACGACCCGGCGAGCGACCACGTCTCGTCGTCGGGGTGGGCGAAGATCCCGGCCACGGTCAGGGGTCGGGCCACGGTCACCTCCGGTGCTGCGCCGTTCAGCCGAACGACGGTCGGCGGAGGCCGAGGTCGTCCAGCCGCTCGATCAGGCCTCCTGGGGACTGGTCGAGGATAGCGGCTAGGACCCGCACGTCATCACGCCGGATGGTGAGCACCTTGCCGTTGAAGTCGCCCCGCTGGGTCTGGATCAGTGACAGGTAGCGGTTCAGGGTCCGCGCCTCGGGCTCGCTGCGGGCCTCCAGCGCCTCCAGGTCGATGCAGACCGCCTCGTCGGCGCCGCCGGCGCTGGCCGCCGCCTCGGTCGCCTCCGGCCCCATGCGGGGCAGCAGGTGGTCGACCGGGACGCCGTAGAAGATGGCCAGCCGCTGCAGCCGCGGCACCGAGATGCTCCGCTCGCCCCGCTCGTAGGCGCCGAGGACACTGGCCTTGAACTCCTTGCCGGAACGCTCCTCGACGTCGTGGAGGGAGAGGCCCTTCTGCAGACGGATGTTGCGGAGCCGTTCGCCGACCTGCTCCGCGTAGCTGGCCATTCCGACCTCCTTCGCCGCAAGCCCGCGAGCGTGCGCGGACTCTAACATCGCCCCAAGTGCCCAGCAACGATCGTCCGGGCAAAGTCCGCGCAGGTACCCATCGGCCTAGCCGAGGCTGCGGGCGAGGGCGTGCTCGACGAGGGCGACGAGTGCGTCCATGCACGAGCGGGGCTCGCGCGCGTCCATCCGGACCAGGGGGCAGCCCTCGGGCAGGGCGAGAGCGTCGCGCACCGCCCGGTCACCGAAGACGTCGGTGCCGGGGAAGGCGTTGGCGGCGACCACGAACGGCAGCCGCCGGTCCTCGAAGTAGTCGATCGCCGGGAAGCAGTCGTCGATCCGGCGCAGGTCGACCAGGACCACCGCGCCGACGGCGCCCCGGGCCAGCTCGTCCCACATGAACCAGAAGCGGGACTGGCCGGGGGTGCCGAACAGGTACAGGATCAGCTGCTCGTCGACGGTGATGCGGCCGAAGTCCATGGCCACCGTGGTGGTCGTCTTGTCGGGCACGGCGGCGGTGTCGTCGATCCCGACCGACAGGGCGGTCATGGCCTGTTCGGTGGTCAGTGGCGGGATCTCCGACACCGCCCCCACGAACGTGGTCTTGCCGGCGCCGAACCCGCCGGCGACGAGGACCTTGAGCGGGATGAGCTCGCGGCGGGTTGGCGGCGGTGACCGCCGGGTGTCAACGCGAACGGAGTCCATCGAGCAGCCTTCCCAAGATGGCGTGACCGGGGCCGCCGTCGCCGTCGGCGGTTCTTGGCAGGTGGACCTCCAGGTAGCCGCCGTTGGCGAGGTCGCCGACGAGCACCCTGGCCACCCCGACCGGCACCCGCAGGGCGGCGCCGATCTCGGCCAGGGACTTGGGCCCGGCGCACATCTCGACGATGGCCCGCGACTCCATCTGAAGTGAGGCGCCGGAGGCGAGCGACAGCCCGGTGGCGGTGACCACCGCCTCCAGCGGGAGCTCCTGGCCGACGGCGCGGGTCCGTCCCCTGGTGAACGCGTAGACCGGCACCACCCGGTCGACGTGCCCGCGCTCGGCGGCGCTCATGGCCCCCTCCGATCGGGTGGCCCCGCGGCGGCGGGGCGCCGGCTCGGGCTGAGCATGTGCCCGACCCGGGCCGCCAGCAGGGTCATCTCGTAGCCGATCATGCCCATGTCGCAGGTCCGCTCGGCGAACACTGCCAGCATCGAGCCCTCGCTGATCGAGGTGAGGAACAGGTAGCCGCCGGCCATCTCGACGATCGTCTGGCGGACCGGGCCGGCCCCGAACGAGCTGGCCACCCCCATGGCCAGGCTGAGCAGCCCGGAGGTGACGGCCGAGAGCTGGTCGCCGAGGGCCTCGTCGAGGCCCTGGGAGGCGGCCAGGCGGAGGCCGTCGGCGGAGACGACCAGGGCGTGGCGGGTCCCGGCGGTGCTGCGGACGAAGTCCACCAGCAGCCAGTCGAGCTGGCGGCCGTCGATGGTGCCGGCAGCGGTCACGACCATCCGCCGGCGCTCGGCGGACGTTCGGGCCCGAGCTCGTCGGCCCGTTCGCCCGGTCCCTGGGTCTCCTCGACGACGGCCCTGGCCGCCT
>DASUPQ010000721.1 GCA_036280995.1 Actinomycetota bacterium
CCTGGTTGACCACATGGACCACGACCTCGCTGCCCTGGCCGACCTTGAGGGTCGGGCCCGGGACCAAACCGTTGTCGCCCAACATCCGCACTATGGTCTCCCCCAGCCGCTTGGCCACCGGCCCCACCCTCAGCTCCAGGGTGTCGCCAGAGGCCAACTCCAACAGCTCGGGCCGCCCAGCCTCAGCCAACCCCGACGGATCAGACGGGAAGGACTCGGCTGGCGTCGGTCGGTCGGGTCGAGTGTGCTGCTGCATGATCTCCTCCATGTCGGCGCGCTGGCGCCGCGGGAACGGGGGCGGGTGCGCTCTGCCGGCGGCGCAGGAACTGGATACCGAGAACGGCGGCGACCGCGGCGGCGGCGATCAGGATGGGGCGCAGGGTGAGGGCCCAGGGCCAGGCCGGGCCGGCCAGCTGGGGGCGGGTGGGGTACTGCAGGGTCTTGGCCACCCAGCCGGCGGTGGCGACGTCCCGGGTGCGCGCGATGTCGCGCAGCGCGCCGTCGAAGGCGAAGCCGGGCTGGTCGTGGAGATAGACCGGGGTCAGCCGCTCGGGCACCGCCAGCCCGCCGGCGGTGGCCCGCCGGGCCGCGTCGGCGCCGGGCACCAGCAGCCGGTCCAGCCCGGGCGCGGCGGTGGTCAGGTCGGCGCGGGGGATGAAGGTGAGGTCGTGCCGGGACCGGATCGGCTGGCCGTCGGTGGTCACCGCCAGCGGGCGGGCCAGGTACGACAGCTCGGTGTAGGGCCGGAACGCCGAGGCCAGCTCGGTCTCGGTGACTCCGTCGGTGAGCAGGACCCCCATGGTGGAGCGGTCCCAGCGGTAGCCGGCGCTGAGCAACCCGACCAGGTCGGTGGGCGCCGGCCGGAACCGCTGGATCGGTGTCGGGCCGCCGGGCGAGTAGGCCGGCCAGCGCACCGCCTGGGCCGCCTGCTCCGCGGCGGCCGGGCCGACCATGCGCTCGATGACCCGCAGAGCGCCGTCGACCCCGGACAGCACCCCGGCGGTGGTGATGAGGTCGCCGTCGTCGATGTAGGTGACCCCGTCCTGCCAGTCCTCCTGCGGGTAGTCGCGGCGGAGCCCGATCAGGCCGAGCCAGTGCGAGGTCGCGGGCCGGCCATCCAGCAGGCCGGCCTCGGCCAGCACTTGGGCGCCGACGCACACGCTCACCAGCAGCGGATCGCCCTGGGCGCGCTGCCGCTGCAGCCAGGCGATGACCGGGGCGATGCTCGGCGGCAGCCCGGAGGCCACCTCGCTCAGCTGGGGGACCACGATCACCTCGGGGCCGGCGGGCAGCCGCTGGTCCAGCTGGGCGAGGCTGAGGTCGGGAACCAGGTCCAGGTTGCCGGTCAGCGGCACCGGCTGGCGCTCCGGGGCGACGGTGTAGAGGTTGAACGCCCCGGTGGCCGCGAACACCTCGTAGGGGGCGAGCACGTCGGCGGCGTTGGCCCCCTCCGGCCCGAGCAGGATCACCGCCGTCGGCTTGCCCGGGTCATGGGTCGGCGCCGCAGCACTGTCGACCGGGGCGGGCGGCGCGCCGGGGCCGCGGGGGGTGTAGACCTCACCCCTGGCCCGCGCGATCCCGACCGCGGCCACCGCGCCGGGCACCACCAACGCCACGACCACCGTCGCAGCCACCCGACGTGCCCTGCGCCACCTCGTCATGACCTACCTCCAGCTCGCACGTTGCCGCCGGCCAGGCTAGGAGGCGGCGGCGACGGTGTCTTGAACGGAATTCACCTGCCACGCGCGCCCCTGGGCCAGGAACTGGGTCGGGGTGGTGCCGGTGAACTGGTGGAACTCGCGGACCAGGTGCGCCTGGTCGGCATAGCCGGCCTCGCGGGCGACCTGCCCCCAGTCCAGCGGCCGGCGGCCGTCCAGGCGCCGCCATACGCCGTCGAAGCGGACCAGCCGGGCCGCGGTCTTGGGCCGCAGCCCGATCTGCTGGCGGAACTTGGTGATCAGGTGCTTGTGGCTCCAGCCCACCTCGCCGGCGATCCGGCCGACCGGCACCGCTCCACCGGTCGCGACCAGCCGCCCCCAGGCCCAGCCGACCTCGGGCGAGGGCCGCGGCCCTTCCTCAAGCTGCCGCAGCAGGAACTGGTCCGCCAGCGCGAACCGCTGCCGCCAGCTCGGGGCCTCGCGGAGCTGCTCGGTCAGCCGCCGGCCGTCGGCGCCGAGCACCTCGACCAGGTCGACGATCCGGCCGCTGAGCTGGTCCATGGGCAGGCCCAGGAGCCGGTAGGCGCCCAACGGCGCCAGCAGCACCTCCAGGTACGACGGGGCGCACTCGCCCTCCAGGACCGTGAACGAGTCGTGGGCGCCCATGACGAAGGCCGGGGGACGATGCGGCCAGTCGACCAGCTTCACGACCAGGGGCACCGAGGTGGTCGCGGGCACGACGAGATGCCGCGGAGCGGTGGTCTCGGTGAAGCCCACGTACCCGCGCGGGAGCAGGCGCCGCAGCTGGGCCTGCGGGGTGGCGGCCAGCCGTGGCCGCCTGACCCGCTCAGGCGCTGCGGTCGACGATGTCGTACCCATGGTCGTTGATCCTGCGGCCAGGGGCCGGCTGGGGCATCACCCATCGGTGGTGCCGGGGTGGGATCTTCGCCGCGGCTCGGGCGACCGCCGCCCGACTACAATGGGCCGCCAAGGAGAGTTCCTCATGGCTGAGCCGTCCACGACGACGCCGGTGGAGGCCGAGCGGGACCGCCTGCTGGCGACCAAGCTGCACGTCCCCCGCCCCCGCCCCGGCTTCCTGGCCCGCCGCCGGCTGCTGGAGCGACTCACCGAGGGGACGGCCCACGAGCTCACCCTGGTCTGCGCCCCGGCCGGCTTCGGGAAGACAAGCCTGCTCGGCGACTGGGTCCGGCGCGGCCAGCAGCGGGTGGCCTGGCTGTCGCTGGACGGTGGCGACAGTGACCCGGCGCGGTTCTGGCGGTATGTCGCCGCCGCCCTGGACACGGTCCGGCCCGGGGTTCGCCAGCGGGCCGATTCACTGTTCCAGGGTGCCCAGCCGTCACCCGACGCGGTGCTGACCATGCTGGTCAACGAGCTGGTCGAGGGCCCAGGGGAGGTCGTGCTCGTCCTGGACGACTACCACCTGGTGGAGGCGCCGCCGGTCCACGACAGCCTGGCCGCCCTGCTGGAGCGTGTCCCGCCGCAGCTCCGGCTGGTGCTGGCCAGCCGCACCGACCCGTCCCTGCCGCTGGCCAGGCTGCGAGCCGGCGGGCAGCTGACCGAGCTGCGCGAGGCCGACCTGCGCTTCACCCCCGAAGAAGCTGCCGCGCTGCTGCGGACGGCGGTCGGGCCCGAGCTGCCCGAGGCGGCCGTGGCGGCACTGGGCGACCGGACCGAAGGCTGGGTCGTCGGGCTGCAGCTGGCCGCCCTGTCGCTGCGGGGCCACGCCGATGTCGGCGCCTTCGTGGAGGGGTTCTCGGGCAGCCACCGCTATGTGCTGGACTACCTGTGCGAGGAGGTGCTGGACGGCCAGCCCGAGCCGCTGCGGGCGTTCCTGCTGGAGACCTCGATCCTGGAGCGGCTGTCGGGGCCGTTGTGTGATGCGGTGACGGGGCGAGCGGACGGCCAGGAGCTGCTGGAGCAGGCCGAGCGGGCGAACCTGTTCCTGCACCCGCTGGACGAGGTGCGGGGCTGGTGGCGCTACCACCACCTGTTCGCCGACTTCCTCCGCGTCCGCCTGCAGCAGGAGCGGCCCGACCGGGTCGAGGAGCTGCACCGGAACGCGGCCGCCTGGCACGAGGCGCAGGGCCTGGCCGACGAGGCCATCGGGCATGCGCTGGCCGCCGGTGACGCCACCTGGGCGGCCCGGCTGATCGAACGGCAGATCGATGCGTGCATCCTGCGCTGGGAGGGGGCGACGTTGCAGCGCTGGCTTGCCGCCCTGCCGGCCGAGCTGGTCGGCTCCCGGCCGCGGCTGTCGCTGGCGCAGGCCAACCTGGCCCTGATCAGCGGCCGGGTGGAGGCCATCGAAGGTCCGCTCGGCGCGGCCGAGCGCGGGGTCGCGGATGTGGTCGACGAGCCGTACGAGCCCTCGGTCGGCAGGGCGGCGAGCATGATGGCCAACCTCCCGGCGGCGATCGCGCTCCAGCGCGCCGGCCTGGCCAACCTCCGCGGCGACGCCGGGCAGATGCGCGCGGCGGCCAGGCGGGCCCTGGACGAGCTGGGCGAGGGCGAATGGATGCTGGAGTCGCTCGCCCGCTGGTACCTGGCCGCGGCGGAATGGGTGGCCGGTCGTCTGGTGGAGGCCGAAGCGGCGTTGGCGTCCAGCATCGCCGGGTGGCGGACAGCCAGCCAGCGCGCTCCGGCGGCGGCCGCGCTGGGCTACCACTGCCTGGGTCTGGTCCAGCGCGACCAGGGCCGCCTGGAGGCCGCCTTGGCCACCTACCGGGAGGCGCTGGCCGTGGCCGCCGAGGCGGATGGGACGGCTCCGCCGATCGCCGGCGTCGCCTACACCGGGATGGCCGGGGTGCTGTACGAACGAGGCGATCTCGACTCGGCGCTGAAGCACGCCACCAACGGCATCGCCCTGTGCCGGCAGCTCGTCTACACTCCGCCGCTGGTCGCCGGCCTGCTCACCCTGGCCTGGGTCCGCCAGGCCCAGGGCGACCGGGCCGGCGCCCTCGACGCCCTCGGACAGGCCGAGCGGCTACAGCTCAGCCCCGTGGTCGTCGGCCTGATCAACCCGGTACCGGCCGAGCGGGCCCGGCTGGCCCTGGCCCAGGGCGACGTCGACGCCGCCGTCCGCTGGGCCCGGGGACGCGGCCTCCGCGCCGAGGACGAGCCCAGCTACCCGCGCCAGCATGAGTACCTGGTGCTGGTGCGGGTGCTGCTCGCCAGGCAGGCGCCCGAGCAGGCCCTGGGGCTGCTGGAACGACTGCACGCCAGCGCGGCCGCCCAGGGGCGGACGGGCAGCGTCATCGAGGTGCGGACCCTCCAGGGGCTGGCCCTGTCGGCCAGCGGCGACCAGGCCGGTGCGCTGGCCACCCTGGCCGAGGCGATCGCGCTGGCTGCGCCCGAGGGCTACCTGCGCGTGTTCGTCGACGAGGGCCCCCCGATGGCCGCCCTGCTCCGCCAGCTGCTGGCCGACCGGCGCCAGGACCGCCCGGCGGCTGCCGCCGCGCCCCGCGACCATCTCGCCCGCCTGGTCGACGCCTTCGACCAGGCCGGCCTGCCGGTCCGGCTACCCGTCCGCCGCGGCGGGGTGGTGGTGGCGGGACTGGTCGAGCCGCTGACCGAGCGGGAGCTGGACGTGCTGCGGCTGCTGTCCGTCGGGACACCGAACCGGGCGATCGCCGAGGACCTGGTGATCACCCTGGACACCGTCAAGCGCCACCTCAGCCACCTGTTCAGCAAGCTCGAAGTGGCCAACCGCACCCAGGCCGTGGCCCGGGCCCGGGAGCTGGGGCTCCTGCCCTAGCCGG
>DASUPQ010000722.1 GCA_036280995.1 Actinomycetota bacterium
GAGAACAGGAACCCCTCCTGGGGGACGTAGCCCATGGCCCGGCGCAGGTCGGCCAGGCGGACCTGGCGCAGGTCGGCCCCGTCGAGGGTCACCCGGCCGCCCAGGGGGTCGTAGAAGCGGGCGATCAGCTTGGCCACGGTCGACTTGCCCGCCCCGGTCGGCCCGATCAGGGCCAGGGTCGACCCGGCGTCCACGCGGAGGTCGACGTCGTGCAGGACCTCCGGCCCCTGGTCGTAGGCGAAGCAGACGTCCTCGAGCCGGACGTCGCCGCGCGGGTCGGGGAGGGGGACGGGATCGGGAGCCTCGCGGACCGAGGGCTGCTCGGCCAGGACGGTCCCGACCCGCTCGGCCCCGGCGGTGGCCGACTGGAAGCTGTCGTACAGCTCGGAGAGCTGCTGCACCGGGTCGAACAGGTTCCGGAGGTAGAGGAGGAACGCGGCCAGGACGCCGATGTCCAGGTCCCCGGCGAGCACCCGCTGGCCGCCGACGCCGAGGACGACCACGGTGGCGGCCGTGCCCAGGAACTCGATGCCGGGGAAGAAGAACGAGGCCAGGCCGATGGTGCGCCAGTGGGCGACCTGCTCGGCGTGGTTGGCCTCGGCCAGGCGGGCGGCGGTGGCCCGCTCGCGCCGGAACGACTGGATCGCCCGCACCCCGGCCAGCGACTCCTGAAGCTGGACGGTGACCACGCTGTGGGTCTCCCTGACCTGGCGGTAGGCGTCGGCCGACCAGCGCCGCCAGAAGCCGGCGGCCAGGCCGATCAGGGGGGCGACGACCAGGGTGGCCAGGGCCAGCTTCCAGTCCATCACGACCAGGATCACCGCCACCCCGACCATGGTGACGATCCCGGTGACGAGCGTGACCAGGCCGTCGGTGACCAGGTCGCTCATGGCGTCGATGTCGGCGGTCATGCGGGCGACCAGCCTGCCCGTCCGCTCGCGCTCGTAGAAGTCGAGCGACAGGGTCTGGAGGTGGCGGAACAGCTTGGTCCGGACCGTGTACAGCACCCGCTGGCCGGCCCGGGCCACCGCCTCGATCTCGAACCTGCCGGCCAGGAACTGCACGCCGGCCAGGGTCAGATAGAGGAGGGCGACCCGGTTGATCACGGCCAGGTCCTTGGGGACCACGCCCTCGTCGATGGCCACCTTGACCAGGTAGGGCATGGCCAGGGCGGCGCCGGTCTGGACGAGCACGGCCACCGAGGCCAGGGCGACCAGCCGGCGGTGGGGACGGACCAGCGGCCACAGCCAGGCCCGGGCCCGCCGCCCCGACCGCCGGTCGCGCGGCCGGTCCTCGGTGTCCGGCGGCGTCCCGTAGGTGGGCGCGGAGGCGGCCAGCCCCCGCCCCATGGACCCTCCGCGGAAGCCCGCGCCTCGTCTTCTACTCACCGGGGCACCCCCTCGGGGTTCCCCGGACCCCTCCGGTGCTCATGACGCCGCCTCCTCGACCAGGCGGTCGACGCCGCCGCCGGCGTGGGCGAGCACGGCCCGGTAGGCGGGCTCGCGGGCGGCCAGCTCCTCGTGGCCGCCCTGGGCGACCACCCGGCCCCGGTCGAGCAGCACCACCCGCTCGGCCAGGCGGAGGCTGGCCGGCCGGTTGGCCACCAGCAGCACGGTGGCGCCGCCAACGGCGGCGTCGAGCCCGGCCAGGATGGCGGCCTCGGTGTCGACGTCGACGTGGGAGAGGGCGTCGTCCAGGATCAGCACCCGCGGCTCCATCAGCAGGGCCCTGGCCAGGGCGACCCGCTGGCGCTGGCCCCCGGACAGCGTGTAGCCCTGCTCGCCGACCACCGTGTCCAGCCCCTCGGGCAGGGCCTCGACCACCTCGAGGGCGGCCGCCGCGCCCAGCGCCCCCAGCACCTCCTCGTCGCTGGCCTGCGGGCGCCCGAAGGCGACGTTGTCGCGCAGGCTGGCCGAGAACAGCACCGGCTCCTGGTGGACGATCCCCACCGCCGCCCGCAGCGAGTCCAGGGTCACGCCGGCGACGTCGTGGCCGTCGACCAGGACCCGCCCCTCGCTGGGCGCGTACAGCCGCGGCACCAGCCCGAGCAGGGTCGACTTGCCCGAGCCCGTGCCCCCGACCACCGCCACCCGCGACCCCGGGGCGATGTCGAGGTCGATCCCCTCCAGGGCGGCCCGGCCCCCCTCGCCGTAGCCGAAGCGGACGTGCTCGAACCGGACCCGCGCCCCCCGCCGCCCCGGCCCGGCCGCCAGGGCGGTCGCGCCGGGCCGGTCGGCGATGGCCGGGGACTGGTCGAGCACGTCGAAGACCCGCTCGGCGCTGGCCGCCGCCCGCTGGGCGAAGCCGAACAGCATCCCGAGCCCCTGCAGCGGCCAGGTGAGCAGCAGCAGGTAGCTGTTGAAGGCGACCAGCGTGCCCAGGGTGATCTGGCCGTCGATGGCCAGCCGGCCCCCGTACCAGAGGATCGCGGCCAGGCTGAGCTGGGGCAGGACGGCCAGCAGGGGGACGTAGAAGGAGCGGATCCGCGCCGCCTCCAGGTTGTGGTCGAGGATCGAGCTGGCCGCGACCTCCAGGCGCCGGGCCTGCTCCCGCTCCCGCCCGAACGCCTTGACCACCCGGACCCCGGCCGTGGCCTCCTCGACCACGGTGGTCAGCTCGCCGACCTCCTGCTGCACCTGCCAGTAGACGCGGTGCAGGCGGCGGTTGAAGCGCAGGGCCCCGTAGACCAGGGGCGGGGACAGCACGAGCACGACCAGGCAGAGCCGGGGCGCGAGCAGCCACATCTGGGTGGCCGCGATCAGGAAGGTGACGATGTTGAGGACCAGGAAGACCAGGCCCCAGGAGATGAAGTAGCGCAGCGAGCGCACGTCCGAGGTGGACCTGGCCAGCAGCTGCCCGGTCGGGACCCGGTCGTGGTAGGCGGGCTCGAGGGCCAGCAGGTGGCGGGCCAGGCGGTTGCGCAGGTCGTTCTCGACGTCGGTGCCGACCCGGCCGGAGAGGTTGCGCCGCAGCCCGCCGACGACCCAGCGGACGACGGACAGGACCACCAGCAGGGCGATCTCCCGGCCCAGCACCCCCGGCACCCGCTGGGTCAGCCCCTCGTCGATGATCGTCTTGGTCACCAGGGGGATGAAGGAGGTGATGGCCAGCATGGCGACCCCGAGCCCGAACCCAACGGCGACCCGGCGCCAGTAGGGCGCCATCAGGCCAACGATGCGCCCCAGGGTCCCGAGGGCGAGGCCGTCGGGAGGCGGTTCGGTTCCGTACCAGCGCAGCGGGCAGCTCCAGCGGTTCGAGGGCGGGTCCTCGGTCCAACGTACGGGAGGCCCCAGACAATCCGCGACCGGCCATCCAGGGCCGGGGGACCGGGTCAGGCGGGCAGCTGCAGGACCGCGTTCGGGGAGGTGGTGGCCACCCAGGCCCGGTCGCCGTCGGCGGCGAGAGCCGTCGCGTGGCCGCCGACGGGGACGGTGGCCGTCACCCGGTTCGCCGCCGGGTCGATCCGGGCCACGGGGCCGGGCGGCAGGTCGGGATCGGAGGAACCGGCCACCCAGACGGCGGCCCGGGTCGCCACCAGCGGCCCGGGCTCGAAGCCGACCGGGACCCGAGCCACCGTCCGCCCGCTGCCCGGATCGACCCGGAGCACCGCGTGGTGGTGGGCGTCGGCGACCCAGACGGCCCCGTGCCCGACGGCCATGCCGTGCGGCTCCACCCCCAGGTCGATGGTGTCCTGGAGCGCCCCGGTGCGGGCGTCCATGCGCCGCAGGGTGCCGTCGTCGTGGTTGGCCGTCCACACGGCGCCCTGGTGGAGCTCCATGGCCAGCGGCTCCTCCCCGGCCCGCAGGGGCGGCCGGAGCAGCCGGCCGGTCGCCGGGTCGACCCGCCACACCCGGCTCAGCGGGCCCTCGGCCGGGTCGGTGACCCAGACGGCGTTCGGGGTGCTGGCCAGGCGGTTGGCGTTGCTCCGCATCGGCAGCGCGATCACCTCGGCCACCACCCGGCGGCGCGGGTCCACCCGGGCGAGCCGGATCACCGGGTAACTGCCCTCCGCGGTGACCCGCCGCCGCCCGTCCACCTGGCCGCCGATCCACAGGTCGCCGTGCCCGGCCACCATCGCCCCTGGCGTGAACGGCAGCCGCACCGCCGGCCCGTCGGCGCGGCCCGTGGCCGTGTCGAGCCGGGCGACGGTGTGGTCGCCCGACACCACCCACAACCCGCCGGGCTCGGCCAGCAGCGCCCACGGCTCGGCGGCCAGGTCGATCCGCCGCACGGGTCGCGGCGTCGCTGACCCCTCGCGCTCCTGGCAGCCCAGCGCCAGCGTCAGGGCCACCGCCAGCCCGACCACCGGCCCGCCATGCCTGCGCCTGCCTGCCATCTCACCGCCGGGCTCGGACCGCTCGGGGTCGCCCCGTCCGTCGCATCTGGTACACCAGTGTGGACGGTCCCGTTCCGCGGCCCGGAGGCCGTGCTATTGTACTGGTACATTACCAGTTATGTACTGGAGCGTATCTCACCATGGGCACCGACCGGTACCAGCGGACCGAGCGGACCCGGATGCGGCGGCTGCCGGAACGGGCCGCCTACGACCGGGACACCGTGCACGCCATCCTCGACGAGGGCTTCGTCTGCCACGTCGGGTTCGTGGTCGACGGCCAGCCGTACGTCATCCCGACCGGCTACGCCCGGGCCGGCGAGACGCTCTACCTGCACGGGTCGACCGGTAGCCGCCTCGGGCTGCGGCCGGGGATGGACGTCTGCGTCACCGTCACCCTGCTGGACGGCCTGGTGCTGGCCCGCTCGGCCTTCCACCACTCGATGAACTACCGGTCGGTGATGGCCCTCGGCCGGACCCGCCGGGTCACCGACCCTGACGAGAAGGAGGCGGCCCTGCGGGCCCTGGTCGAGCACATCGTCCCCGGCCGCAGCGACGAGGTCCGCGGGGGCGACCGCCGCGAGCTGGCCGCCACCGCCGTGCTGGCCCTGCCCCTGGACGAGGTCTCGGCCAAGGTCCGCACCGGCCCGCCCAAGGACGACGACCCCGACCACGACCTCCCGATCTGGGCCGGGGTCCTGCCCCTGACCCTCACGCCCGGGGAGCCCGTCCCCGACCCGGTGCTCGACCCCTCGATCCCGACCCCGCGCCACGTGGCGACCTGGTCCCGCCCCGACCGCCTTGACGACTGACCGCCAGTCATTCTATAACTGACCGACGGTCAGTAGATCTGCGGTGGGCCTGTCCGGGGGCGCGGGCCGGGCGAGGAGGCCATGATGAAGGGAACGACCGCGTCGGGACGGCAGAGGAGCGACGGGAGCCCGATGGACGACAACCGCCCGGCCGACAAGGGTCACCGGCGCCACCGCGAGCATGGCGGGACCGAGTTCGAGGGTGCGTTCGGGTTGCTCGCCGGGTTGACGATGGCGTTCGGGCGGGGGCGGAGCGCCCGGCTCGTGGCCGACGTGGCCGGGGTGGGAGCCGGGGACCGGGTGGTGGACGTGGGGTCCGGGCCGGGGCGGTTTCTCCGAGAGGCGGGGGAGCGGGGGGCCGAGGCGGTCGGGGTCGAGCCGTCGGGGCAGATGCGGCGGCTGGCCGCGTGGCGCACGCCGGCGTCGCTGCGGGAGCGGGTGCGCGTGGTCGACGGCACCGCCGAACGGATGCCGCTGGAGGACGGTTCGGCGACGGTCGCCTGGGCGGTCGCCTCCTTCCACCACTGGGCCGACCCGGATGCCGGACTGGCCGAGCTGCACCGCGTGCTCGCGCCGGGCGGGCGGCTGCTGATCGCCGAGCGGCTCGCCCGGCCGGGTGGCTGGTTCCGGCAGCACGCGCTCTCCTGGGAGCAGGGCGAGCGCCTGGCCGCCGAGGTCGGGCGGGCCGGCTTCGCCGACGTGACCGTCGCCAAGGAGGTCGTCGGCCGCCGCCACCTCCTGCTGGTCCGGGCCCGCCGGCCGGGCCGGTGACCGCGCTCAGGCGAACGCGCCCCGCCAGACCTTCGGCGGGGGCTGGCGGAGCTCGACCTCGTCGGCGCCCAGGAAGGCGGCCAGCTCCTTGAGGGCGGTGGCGACGGCCGGGCCCGCCGAGGCGGGGGCGCCGGGCTCGGGGTGGACGGCGTTGACGACCAGTCGGCCGCGGCGGCGGTCCATGGCCGGGTCGACCCGGCCGACGAAACGGTCGCCGTGCAGGACCGGCATGACGTAGTAGCCGTGGCGGCGGGCGGCCTTGGGGACGTAGATCTCCATGCGGTAGTGGAACCCGAACAGGCGCTCGGTCCGCTCGCGGTCGATGCACAGGTTGTCGAAGGGGGAGAGCAGGGTCGTCCTTGGCCGCCAGCCGCCGGCCTGGAGGCCTTCCAGCAGCGGCAGGTCGTCGGCGTGGACGTACCAGGGGCCGGGCCACTCGGCGCCGCTGTCGGCCAGGCGGACGCGCTCGACCCGGCCGGAGCGCTCCAGCCCGGCCAGGGCGGCGGCCAGGCCGGGGTAGCGGCCGGCGGTGAAGTGCCGGTCGATGTCGCGGGCCGTGGCCACGCCGAGGGCGCGCAGGCTGCGCTGGGCGGCCAGGCGGACGACCTCGCGCTCGGGAGGGCGGCGGGTCGGGGTCCACGGCGGCAGCCAGCGTTCGGCCAGGTCCCAGACCCGCTGCTGACCCTGGCGGCCGGCGACCATGATGCGGCCCTGGGTCCAGAGGACGTCGAGCATGCGGTCGACGTTGCGGCCCGCCGTCCAGCCGCTCGACCGCCAGGCGGTGCTCGCCCGGTCCTCGAGGGCCCGGGTCGGGAGCGGCCCGCCGGCGCGGAGCTGGCCCAGGATCGAGCGGCGCAGCGGCTGGTTGTCGGCCAGCCAGGCCCGCAGCCGCCGGTTGTAGGCGGAGCGGTCCGAGGGGTAGCGGCGCATCAGCAGCGAGTGGATCGGGTAGTCCCCGGTGCAGACGATCGCGGCCGCGTGGGTCCAGTACTCGAACAGGCGCCGCTCGCGCCAGAGCAGCGCCTCCAGGTCGGCCGGGTCGTAGGCGCCGAGGCGGCTCCACAGCACCAGCCGGTGGCTGCGGGCGACCACGCTGATCGGGTCCAGCTGGAGACCGGCCAGGTCGGTGGCCACGTCCAGGATCGCCTCGGGGCCCGGCCCGGCCGCCGGCGGCGCGTCCGCCAGGCGCTGGCGGCTGACGAACAGCCGCCGGGCCAGGCTCGGGTCAAGCGTCCGGAGGACCCGCGGCATCCGGGGAGCCGGTGGCCGAGTGGCCGGTGGCGCCGATGGGCTCGCGGGGGCCGGGGATGCGGCCCAGGACCTGGTCGACGTCGGTGCCGTCGACCGTCTCGCGTTCCAGCAGCAGCTCGGTCAGGCGGTCCAGGGCGTCGCGGTGCTCGGTCAACATCGCGGTGGCTCGCTGCTCGGCCTCGCGCAGGAGCTTGGCCACCTCCTCGTCGACCACCCGCTGGGTCGCCTCGGCATAGGGGCGGCTGCGGACCTCTTCGCCGCCCAGGTACAGGGGGCTGCCCGAGGCGAACCCGACCGGCCCCAGGGTCTGGCTCATGCCGAACTCGCGCACCATCCGGGTGGCCAGGTCGGTCGCGCCGGCCAGGTCGTTGGAGGCGCCGGTGGAGGTCTGGCCGAACACGATCGCCTCCGCGACCCGGCCGCCCATGCGGATGGCCAGCGAGTCCTTCAGGTAGCCCTCGGTGTACAGGTGGCGCTCGTCGATCGGGAGCTGCTCGGTCACCCCAAGGGCCTGACCGGCGGGCAGGATGGTCACCTTGGCCACCGGGTCGCCATGGTCGGAGATGGCCGCGACCAGGGCGTGGCCGGACTCGTGCACGGCCACCGCGCGCTTCTCGTCCGGCAGCAGGGCATTGGAGCTGTCGCGGCGCCCGAGCAGGATCCGGTCGCGGGCCTCGGAGAAGTCGTAGGCCGAGATGACGTCACGGCCGGCCCGGACGGCGAAGATGGCCGCCTCGTTGACCAGATTGGCCAGATCGGCCCCGGAGAACCCGGGGGTGCCGCGGGCGACCACGTCCAGGTCGACATCCGGGCCGAGCTGCTTGCCCCGGGCGTGGACCTGGAGGATCGCCCGGCGTTCGGCCTGGGCGGGCAGGGGGATGACCACCTGACGGTCGAACCGCCCGGGGCGCAACAACGCCGGGTCGAGGGTCTCGGGCCGGTTGGTGGCGGCCATCACGACCACCCCGGTGGCCGGGTCGAACCCGTCCATCTCGGCCAGCATCTGGTTCAGGGTCTGGTCGCGCTCGTCGTTGGAGACGAACTGGCCGCCGCGGCGCTGGCCGATGGCGTCGATCTCGTCGATGAACACGATCGAGGGAGCCCGCTTGCGCGCCTCCATGAACAGGTCCCGGACCCGGGCCGCGCCCACCCCGACGAACATCTCCACGAAGCTGGAGCCGGTGACCGAGATGAAGGGCACATGGGCCTCGCCGGCCACGGCCCGGGCGAGCAGGGTCTTGCCCGTCCCGGGCGGCCCGACCATGAGCACCCCCTTGGGCCCGACCGCCCCGGCCCGCCGGTAGCGGTCGGGGTGCTTGAGGAAGTCGACCACCTCGGTGACCTCGCGCTTGGCCCCCTCGTAGCCGGCCACATCCGCGAAGGTCGTCTCGGGCCGCTCGGCGTCGAACACCTTGGCCCGCGAACGCCCGATGCCGCCCATGCCGGCCAGCTGCCGGCGGGCCGACCGGCCCAGGTAGACGAAGATGGCGATGAAGACCAGCAGCGGCAGCAGGCTGAGCAGCACCGACGCGAGCGACGTGCGCGGGCCGACCGCCTTGACCTCGACGTTGTTGTCGTTCAGGAGCTTGGTGAACTCGTCGTCCTGGAGGTTGGTCGGATACGACGACTTGAACTCGCTCCCGTCCTTGAGCTTGCCCTCGATGTGGCCGTCGGAGCCGATCTCGACCGACTGCACCTGGCCGGCGGCGATCTTGTCCTTGAGCTCGGGGGCGTAGGTCAGCTCGGTGACCCGGCCCTCCTCCATCTGGTTGGGGAGCAGCAGCAGGACCAGGCTGAGCAGCAGCCCGATCGGCAGCAGCCAGCTCCGCCAGCGCGGCGGCGGCGGCGGGGCCGGGCTGGACGGCCGGTCGGGCGGTGGGCCCGACTTCGCCTTGTTGCTGGGGTGGCGCTGCATCGTGGGCTCCTCGCAAGCGTGCAAGCTCGATACCGCCCACGGTAGCGCCGCTCGGCGACAAAGGTGGCGGCGGCTGAGCCTACCCGCTGTAGGGGACCCGGCGGTCGGCCGGGACGTCGGCCAGGCGCGGGTTCTTCTGGTCGCGCTCGGAGAGGATCGGCTCCTCGTCCGGCCAGGAGATGCCCAGGTCAGGGTCGTTCCAGGCGATCCCCAGCTCGTCGCTGCCGTCGTACTCGCCGGTGACCAGGTAGGTCATGATCACGTCGTCGTGGGCGTAGAAGCCGTGGGCGACACCCTCGGGGATGTAGACGGCCAGCTCCTCGCCGCCACCCTGCTGGATGGTGGTGTGCTTGCCCTCGGTGGGCGAGCCGATGCGGGTGTCGACCAGCACCGTCGTGACCTTGCCCTGCTGGACGAACCAGAGGTCGGCCTGGCGGCGGTGGTAGTGGAGGCCGCGCAGGACCTTGGCGGCCGAGTCCGAACGGTTGCCCTGGACCATCGGGACGGCGAAGGGAAGCCAGGAGGCGCGGTAGATCTCGAGGAAGCGCCCGCGGTCGTCAGCGTGGACCTCTGGACGTATCAACCAGACGCCTGGGAGTTCGGTTGACTCGAAGATGTCCGCCACAGCTGCCCCCTCTCCCCCGGATGGTGCCATCGCGTGAGGCTACCCGCGGTGCCCGGTGTGCGCAAAGGATGACGCCAAGGCTGCGCGGTCGGGTCCGCTGCCGCGGTCGGGGTCGGGGTGCGGCGCGCCCCGCTGGGCCGCTCTCGCTAGGATGGGGGTGCCGTCACCCCGAGGAGCGCCGTGCCAAGCGACCCGACCAGCCGCGAGTACCGCGACAGCGTCGGCATGTTCACCACCGGGATCACGGTGGTCACGGCCGCCTCGGAGCGGTTCGGGCACGGCATGACGGCCAACGCCTTCGCCTCGGTCTCCCTCGACCCGCTGCTCGTGCTGGTCTGCGTGGTCAAGGACGCCATGATGCACAAGGTCCTGGAGGAGGTCGGGCGCTTCGCCGTCTCGGTTCTGGCCGGCGACCAGGAGGACCTGGCCAGGTACTTCTCGGACCCGGGGCGCCCGGCCGGGATGGCCCAGTTCGTGCCCGTGGACTGGCGCCCGGGCCCGGTCAGCGGCGCCCCCCTGCTGGACGGCGCCCTGGCCTGGCTGGAGTGCGACGTGGAGGCGGCCTATGACGGCGGCGACCACACGGTCTTCCTGGGCAGGGTCCGCTGGGTCGACCGGGCCCCCGGCGGGGGCGACCCGCTGCTGTACTTCGGCGGCCGCTACCGCCGGCTCGGGAACCCGTAGCCCGGAAACCGTAAGGGCCGGGGTGGCCAACGGCTCCAAGGAGCGACCACCGTCTCACGGAAGGTGCTCCCCATGGTCAAGCGGCTCGCCCTGCTGGCGCTCCTCGCCGGCGCCCTCGTCGCCCTCCCCGGCCCCCACGACGCCGCCCGGGCGGCGTTCGCCGGCAAGAACGGCCGGATCGCGTTCGTGCGCGCCGCCGGCGCCGGGCCCCTGGAAGAGGTCTTCATGGTCAGCCCCGCCTCGGGCCTGACCGCCAACCTGAGCAACGACCCCGCGACCAGCGACACCGCGCCCGCCTGGTCGCCCGACGGCACCCGGGTCGCGTTCCAGCGCTCGGGCCCGGTCGACGGCATCTGGGTCCTGGAGGTGGCCGCCGGCACCATGGCCTTCGTGCCCCACACCGACCACGGCTTCCAGCCGGCCTGGTCGCCCGACGGTGGCTGGCTGGTCTTCTGCCGCAACGGCGGCGGCGACGCCGAGCTGTGGAAGATCCGCGCCGACGGCAGCGACCTCACCCAGCTCACCAACAACGCCGCCGACGACTGGGAGCCGTCCTGGTCGCCCGGCGGCACCCGGATCGCCTTCACCCGCGAGGGGGCCGGCGGCACGACCAGCATCCTGACCCTGGCCAGCGGCGGGGGCGGCGAGCTGGCCGTCACCCCGGCCGGCGGCTTCGACCAGGCCGCCGACTGGTCGCCCGACGGCAAGCGGATCGCCTTCAACCGGTTCCTGCCCGGCGACGGCAACCGCATCTTCACCATCGCCCCCAACGGCGCGGCCCTCACCCAGCGCACCTTCGGCGGGCCCAACGACGTCCACCCGTCCTGGTCCCCGGACGGCACCCGGATCGCCTTCGCCCGCGGGGGCGACCAGGACGACGGCCTGCCCTTCCACATCCACACCGTCACCCTGGCCAGCGGCCGGACCACCCAGGTGACCAGCGGCCGGGTCCAGGACCTGCTGCCGGCCTGGCAGCCTCTGTAGGGCCGGGCGTCAGCCGGTCTCGGCCCTGGGAACGACCAGGGTCGGGACCGACGCCTGGCGGACCAGGGCCGAGGACACGGTACCGAGCAGGACCCGCCGCACCGGGCCGTAGCCCCGGGAGCCGCAGACCAGCAGGTCGACGCTGCGGTCCGCCGCCATGGAGAGCTCGTCGACCACCTCGCCGAAGAGCAGCTCGCCGGTGGCCTGGACGCCGCCGGGCAGGTCGGCGATGGCGGCGTCGAGGGCGTCGCGGGCGGCCTTGCGGACCTCCTCGGGCACCACCGAGGCGTCGGGCTGGACCGCCTCGGGGCGGAACCAGTTGGCGTGCAGGGCGACCACCGAGTAGACGGTCAGGGGCAGCCCGGCCCGGGCGGCCAGGTCGGCCGCGTAGCGGACGGCCTCGTGGCCCTCGGGGGTGTCGGCGAAGGCGGCGCCGACCGCCCGCAGGGCCTCGCGGCGGTGCCGGCGGTAGCCGCGAGGGGCGACCGCGACCGGGCAGCCGGTGCCGTGCAGCAGCCGCTCGGCCGTGCTCCCGGACATGACCCGGCCGACGGCGCCCCGGTTGGTCGAGCCGACCACGATCGTCTCGACCGCCTCCTCCTCGGCCAGCTCGGCCAGCCCGCGCGCCGGGGAGGTCGCGACCACGGTCCGCTCCTCGGCCGGCGGGCTGCCGGCGACCTCGGTGGCGACCGCGCGGGCGGCCCCCAGGATGGCGGCCGCGTGGCGGCGGACGTCGGCCTCGGCCTCGGCGCCGGCCAGCCCGGCCTGCTCCGGGCTGACGCAGACGACGGCCAGGGGGGCGTCGACGGCGGCGGCCAGGCGGGCGCCGAAGGCGACCGCGTCCAGGCCCGAGTCGGTGCCGTCGGCCCCGGCGAGGATGGGCCGGGTCATGGTCGCTCCTCCTCGCGTCCGGGCGGTGGCTCCTCCCGGTCGCCGTCGGCCGGCACCCGCGGGCGGTCCTCGGCGCCGGGCGGGGGAGCGCCGTCGGCGCCGCCGCCGGTGTCGCGCGGGCCGGGAGCCGCTTCCTCGAGGAGCCCACGGCGGCGGCCGCGCAGGACGAACCGGTTGAGCAGCGGCCACAGCAGCACGACCAGGATGACCAGGTAGATGGCGATGGCCAGGGGGCTGTCGACCAGCCCGCTGAGCTCGCCGTTGCTGAGCTGCAGGGCCCGGCGCAGCTGCAGCTCGGCCCGGGGGCCGAGGATGACCCCGATGATGGCCGGCACCACCGGCAGGCCGTAGCGGCGCATCATGAAGCCGAGCAGCCCGAGCACGAGCAGGATGATGAGGTCGATGGTCTGGGCGTTGACGGCGTAGGCGCCGAGCGAGGCGAAGAACAGGATGCCGGCGTACAGGTACGGCCGCGGGGTCTTCAGCAGCCTCGCCCAGAGCGGGGCCAGGGGCAGGTTCAGCACCAGCAGCAGGGTGTTGCCGATGAACAGGCTGGCGATCAGGGCCCACACCAGGTCGCCCTCGCGCTCCAGGAGCAGCGGCCCCGTCTGGATGCCGAAGCCCTGGAAGGCGGCCAGCATCACCGCCGCGGTGGCGCTGGTCGGCAGGCCGAGGGCCAGCATCGTGACCAGGCTCCCCGCGGCCGAGGCGTTGTTGCTGGCCTCGGGGCCGGCCACGCCCTCGATGGCGCCCCTGCCGAACTCCTCGGGATGCCTGGTCAGCCGCTTCTCGGTGACGTAGGACAGGAACGTCGGGATCTCGGCCCCGCCGGCCGGGATGGCGCCGAAGGGGAAGCCGAGGCCGGTTCCGCGGAGCCACGGCTTCCAGGAGCGGGAGAAGTCCTCCCGGCTCATCCAGGCCCGGCCGGTGGGGATGATGTCGGGCGGGCGCCGGCGCAGGTGGGCCGCGACCCAGAGGGTCTCGCCGATGGCGAACAGCGCGACCGCGACCACGACCACGTCGATCCCGTCGGCCAGCTGGGGGATGCCGAAGGTGAGCCGCTGCTGGCCGGACTGGAGGTCGATCCCGACCAGCCCGATCATCAGGCCGATGGCCAGGGAGGCGAACCCCCGGATGCGCGAGGAGCCCAGCACCGAGGTGACGGCGACGAAGGCCAGGACCATGATGGCGAAATAGTCGGCGGCCCCGATGTCGACGGCGAACTCGACGATGATCGGCGCCGTGAAGACCAGCAGGGTGGTGCCGATCAGGCCGGCCACGAACGAGCCGATGGCCGCCGTGGCCAGGGCCTGGGCGGCCCGGCCGCGCTTGGCCATCAGGTTGCCCTCGATCGCGGTCACCACCGCCGAGCTCTCGCCGGGCGTGTTGAGCAGGATCGAGGTGGTGGAGCCGCCGAACATGCTGCCGTAGTAGATGCCGGCGAACAGGATGAAGGCGGCCGTCGGGTCGAGCCCGAAGGTGAGCGGCAGCAGCAGGGCCACGCTCATCGACGGGCCGATGCCCGGCAGCACGCCGATGGCGGTGCCGAGGATCACGCCCATGCAGGCGTAGGCCAGGTTGATGGGGGTGATCGCGGTGGCGAACCCGTTCAGCAGATCCGACAGCGCATCCATCTAGATGATCCCCTCGAGGATCCCCGGCGGCAGGCCGATGCCGAGCTGGCGGGCGAAGATGAAGTAGCTGAGGAACGACAGGCCGAAGGCGATCAGCGGGTCGCGGAGGAAGTTGCGGCTCCCGAGGGCGTAGGCCGCCCCCCAGAACAGCAGCGCCCCCGAGATCGGCCAGCCCAGGCGCTCGATCAGGGCCACGTTGACCAGGTAGGCGGCGATCAGCAGGAGCACGGTGCGCCAGTCGCTGGGGTGGCTGAGGTCGACGTCCTCGCCGGTCTCGGACTCGCCGTGGCCGCCCCGGAGCACGTCCCGGGCCAGCAGGACGGCCAGGACGACCAGGGCGATGCCGATGCCGATGGGGATGGCCGTCGGCCCCACCGGGCCGCGCTGGACGAGGTTGCGGGAGGTCTGAGAGGCGTCCCAGAGGACCAGGGCCCCGAGCCCGGCGAGGAACACGCACACGCCGAGCTCGGACTTGCCCCGGAGCCGCTGGGGGAGGCTGCTCACCTCACGCCGCCAGGCCGAGCTGGCTCAGCACCTCGCGGATCCGCGCGTCCTCCTCCTTGATGAAGGTGGCGAACTCGTCGGCGCCCAGGTAGGCGTCGGTCCAGCCGTTCTTGACCAGCGCGTCCTTCCACTCCTGGGTTGCGACCATCTTGTCGGCCAGGTCGGTCAGGGCCTTCTTGTCGTCCTCGCTCAGGCCGCCGGGGGCGATCCAGCCGCGCCAGTTGATGAACTCGAGGTCGACGCCGCCCTCCTTGAGGGTGGGGGCGTCCACGCTCTCGACCCGCTCGGCGCTGGAGACGCCAAGGGCCTTGATCTTCCCGGCCTCGATCTGGTCGAGGGTCTCGCCGACGCCGGTCACGCCGAAGGCCACCTCGCCGCCGAGGATGGCGTTGATCAGCTCGCCGCCGCCGTCATAGGCCACGTAGTTGACCTGCTTGGGGTCCATGCCGAGCTGCTGGGCCATCAGCATCGGGGTCAGGTAGTCCTGGGAGCCGGGTGAGCCGCCGCCGCCCACGGTGACCTTGCCGGGGTCGGCCTTCCAGGCCGCGGTCAGGTCCTTGAGGGACTGGTAGGGCGAGTCACTCTTGACGACCACGATCTCCGGCTCCTGGGTGAGCCGGGCGATCGGGGTGGTGTCGTCCAGGGTC
>DASUPQ010000723.1 GCA_036280995.1 Actinomycetota bacterium
GCGCTCACTGGCACCACCGGCACCAGCCGCCGCAGCCTGAGCCGTGGCACCGCAGGCAATAGCAGATCTGAGGCGCGAGCCTCGCGTCGACCAGCAGACAGGCCAGGAGCCACCAAAGCGCTCGCATCTCTCTCACCCCGATCGGACGGCGGCGGTGCGGCGTTACCGGACTGTGTGGCGGCCGTCGCACCATTGGTCGGTCACGAGGTAAGGAGACGACCTGGACGGAGTGGTTGAGACCGCCGTTTCTCACTAAATGGTGCGAAACGGTGCGGTAGGATGCCGTTCAGGCCGTCACAGTGGAGAGGTCAGCCGATGACGCCTGGCTCCGGTGAACTGATCTACCAGGAGCGCCGCCGGCGTGGTTGGAGCAAGCCCCGGCTATGCGACGAGATCCAGGCGTGGGAGTACCAACACGGAAATGGTGACGTCCTTGGCCTCAACCCAAACTATGTCCGGGAGTGGGAGAGCGGCGAACGCTCGGTCAGCGACTTCTACGCGCCGAAGCTGTCAGCGGTCCTGGGTATCCCGCTCGGAACCTTCGTCGACCGGCGCACACGCCGCGGTCGGGCGGCAGGGCCGAGCGAAGGGGGACAAGGGGGGCCAGCGTCGGCGATGGCGGCCCAAGTTGCGGGAGCTACCGCCGAAGCGTCTCTTGTGCCCCTGGGGATGCGGGAGCGGCTGCTGCAGCAGTGGGCCGACCTGGCCATGCTCGGCCCTCTCGGGCAGCGGCTGCTCGCCAAGATCCTTGAGCCTCGGAGAACTCTGATCATGGACCGGCGAACCATCATCAAGCTGCTCGGTACGGCCTCGACCGCGGCCTTGCTGGAGCTGCTGCGAGACTCTGGCGGCGTCGCCTCGGCAGAAGCCCAACCACCGCTCGTGCTCGACCCGACGAGCACGTACGTCATCGACTCGCTGGCGTTGCGCTATCAGCGCATGTACCACTCGACCGCGCCAGCCGAGCTGATGATCCCGGTCACCGCGCACCTCGAGCTGGTGGACGAGCTGGCCAGCACCGCACCCACCGGCCCGCAGCGGCAGCAAGTCCTCCGCAACCACAGCCAGGTTGCCCTGCTCGCCGGCCGCCTGTCGTTCTTCGACCTGCACGACCCAGGCACCGCACGCGCCTACTACGGCATGTCGCTGGACTCGGCCCGCGAGGCAGGCGATCCGCACCTTGAGGCGGTCACGCTTGGTCACATGAGCTTCGTAGCGGCCGCCACGCGGAGCTTCCGTGCGGCGATCGACCTGCTCGAGGGCGCTAACGAGCACGCCTCCGGGAGCACGATCGTGCCGTCGTGGTTGGCGGCCGTGGAATCCGAGATCCGCTCGAAGGCTGGCGAGACGAGCGCTGCCCTGGCCGCGGTCGAGCGCGCCGAGGCGGCACTCGTCCCCGCCAAGGAGATCCCTACCTGGATGGACTACTACGACACAACCAGGCTCAACGGCTTCAAGGGCTTCGCCTACCTTGCGGCCGGCCAGGTCGACCAAGCGGAGACGGCCCTGCAGACTGCCATCGCGTGCCTGGATGCGGGTGCGGTGAAGCAGCGCTCGGTGCTGCTGACCGACCTCGCGACCGCATATGTCCACGAGGGCGAGGTCGACAAGGGTTGTGAGCTCGCCAGCGAGGCGGCCGTGACGCTCACCCGGGCCGGGTACGAGACGAGCGCCGAGCGGCTGCGCGAATTCCGCCAACTCGTGCGGCCGTGGCAGGATCGTGGATCAGTAAAGGATCTAGATGAGCGCCTTGGGCTTGTCTGACCACGTCCGGAAGGAAACATTCCTTGCAACAGCGGCAGGAACGCGCACCGACCTTGCGTGCGGTCGTCTTTGACATCGGTGAGACGCTCATCGACGAGTCGACAGAGTATGGGGCATGGGCAGACTGGCTCGGGGTGCCTCGGCATACCTTCTCGGCCATGTTCGGCGCGGTCATCGCCCTCGGCGACGACTACCGTGACACCTTCCAGCACTTCCGACCCGGGTTCGACCTGGCGGTCGAGCGGCTCCGCCGCGAGGACGCCGGCGTCCCCGAGCACTTCGACGATTCTGACTTTTACCCGGACGTACGACCCTGCCTGACGGCGCTCAAAGAGCTAGGCTTCCTGGTCGGCGTCGCCGGCAACCAGACCGCTCGCGCTGAGCAGCTGTTGCGGCAGCTCAACCTCCCTGTGGACTTCATCGGCACGTCGGCCGGGTGGGGCGTCGAGAAGCCGTCGCCGGCGTTCTTCGAGAAGGTCATCAGCGAGTGTGGCTTTCCACCAGGCGAGATCGCTTATGTCGGAGATCGTCTCGACAACGATGTACTCCCCGCACTCAGTGCCGGCATGATTGCGGTGTTCCTACGTCGCGGGCCGTGGGGGTACATCCACGCCATGCATCCCGACTCGGCGAAGGCGCATCTGCGGGTCAAGTCACTCGACGAGCTACCTCAGCATCTCCAAGCCCTCACCACGCCTCAGCGATGAGGCTGCCATGGTTCCAGCTTGCGCATCAGGTACTCCTGTTCCGGTCGGCTGGAACCAAATGCTGGGGTATCCACGCAAGGGACACTCCCAGCAGCTATTCCGAAAGCAACTGACGTGACGTGGCAGGTTGCGGGTGACGCTGGGCCGTCGTCATGCTGGGTGGGCGCGTTCTGACCTGTGAGGACGGAATGTCGGATTCGCTGGGAGAGTTCTTCCGCAGCTTCGATGCGGCGCTCGCCAAGTGGGAGCGCGAGCAGTCGGCACCCAGCCTGGTTGAGGTCGTCCGTGAGGCCAGGCACAAGCAGCCGAGCGGCTATGCGATCGTCCAAGCCACGGTGGACTGGGAGCTGGCTGGGTTCGACAAGCTTCCCCAGCAGCGACCGATCAGCGAGGAGGACCTACGCGCCCTCTTCCCAAGCTACCTAAAGGAACTTGAGCCCAGCCGGCCAGCCACCAACCAGGCGTTCCAGCAGGGACTGGGCTGGGCATTGACCCCGCTGGGGCGTCACGGGTCACCGGTTGAGCGCTGTGTTGACGCCCTGATCGACGACTGTCCTAAGCGGGGCTTTGACGGCGTCCACGCCTGCTACTGGCTGGTCGAGGAGGCCGAGCGGCGGGGTCGGCGGGTGCCCGAGGTGGCCTGGGAGCTGTTCTTGGGCCGGGTCCGCCCCTGCGAAGCCGTCGCCGTCGGCGTTGCCGCGGTCCGGCAGGGCAAGCTTGTGGCCGCCGAGCGGGCCTACCGCGTGGCGATGGACGCCGAAGATCCCCAGGCGGGGCCGGTTGCTGCCTGCAGGCTGGGACTGCTGCGGCTGTACCAAGGCGATGCGGTCGGCGCAGAAGCGGCGTTCCGGTTGGCGGTCGCCTCGGGCCACACCGAGGCCGGGCCGGAGGCGGCGACCTGGCTTGGAGGGGTGTTGGCCCGCCGCGGCGATCCGGAGGCGGGCCGGGCGGTCCTGCGGCAGGCCGTTGCCTCCGGGCATTATCTGTATGCGCCCGAGGCGGCCATGGCGATCGGGCTGCTGCTGGCCGACCAGGGTGGGCTCCAGGAGGCCATGGCCGCGCTGGAGCAGCAAGCTGGGGCCGGTGACGAGGACCTGTCGCCGAGGGCGGCGCTGCTGCTCGGCGGGCTGCTCGGGACCCAGGGTGAGGTGGCCGGCGCCCGCGGGTTGCTTGAGCAGGCGATCGCCTCCGGGCACTTTGATGTGGCCCCGCGAGCGAGCCTGACCCTGGGGTCACTGCTGGCCAGTCAGGAGGACCCCGAGCAGGTCGGGTTCTTTGAGCAAGCGGCCGCCTCCACCCGCCGGGAGGTCGCCGCCCAGGCGGCCTTGTGCCTGGCCTCCTACCATGCCGAGCACGGCGACCTTGCCCGGACCCAGGCCGCCTACCAGCAAGCGATCGATACTGAGGATCCGGACGGGGCGCCACGGGCAGCCTTGCTGCTTGGCCGCCTTCATGAGGGCAACGGTGATGTCGATCAGGCCTGGGCTGCCTACCAGCAGGCGATCGATGCCCACCATCCGAGCTTCTCCCTCAAGGCCGCCGCCGCCCTTGGGGAGCTGCTGGCCGGCCGCGGCGATGACCGCCACGCCCATGCCGTCTGGCAGCAGGCCCTGGAGCAGCCACAACTGGATCCTGCCGCAGCGTTCAAGTTGGCGGCCGTGTGTGAGCGCTGGCGCGACCGTGAGCGTGCAGCAGCGATCTACCAGCGGGTGATCCAGTCGGGCCATCGAGGTGCTGCCCCCCTGGCGGCTGTTCAGCTCGGTCTGCTGTATGAGCGGCGGTGGCGGCGGGGGGACGCTGCCC
>DASUPQ010000724.1 GCA_036280995.1 Actinomycetota bacterium
CTCCTCCTCGGACCGCACGCGGCGAGAGGCCGGGGTATCCCCCGGCCTCTCCGGTGTACCCACTCCCGCGAAGCGCTGTGGTCCGCGCGGCTAGTTCGCGGGAACGATCCTCAAGACGACGCCGTCGGTGCCGAATGGGCGGCCGGTCTTGTTGCCGGTGACGTACACCTCACCGCTGGTGTCCTGACCCATCCCCAGCACCGCCATGGTGGGCGGGAATGTCTCCGGGCCATGGGACGGGGCGGTGAGACCCAGCTCGGCGATGGCCTGTGGGAACCCTCTGAGCTCATGGACCGTGCGATGGTTGGCGGCCGCGAGGTTGGGGACCGGCGCCAGGGACAGCAGCCGCCCGTGGTCGTCGGGTCCGTCCGGGAACAGGAATAGCCGCGAGTACTCGCCGAACACGTAGCGGTCCTCCAGCTGCGGGAACCTGGTCCCGTGGTAGACGAAGCCGCCGATGACCGAGTGGCCCTCGTGGTGGGTGTCGTACTGGGCCAGCGGGTCGCTCAGCCTGGACGGGATCGGCCTGGCGGGGTCGGCCTTGCGGCTGGCGAAGCCAGGGTCGTTGCCGTTGATGTGGAAGAAGAACGACCCTTCCCGGAAGTTCCAGCCGTAGTTGCCGCCCCTGGTGACGACGTCGACCTCCTCCAGGTCGTTTTGGCCCACGTCCCCCAAAAACAGCAGGCCGGTCTCAGTGTCGAACGAGAACCGGTAGGGGTTGCGGAAGCCCAGCGCGTAGACCTCGCCCAGTGCGCCGGCGGTCCCGACGAAGGGGTTGTCGGAGGGGATCCCGTACTGGCCATTCGCCGAGGTACGGCCGTCCACGTCGATCCGCAGGACCTTGCCGTGCGGCGTGTTGAGCTTCTGGGCGTTGCCGTCGCCCTGGTGGCCGACCGTCGGCGCCTCCCCACACGGCGGGTAGTTCGGCGGCGCCGTGGTGAACAGCTGGCCGTCGGCGTCGTCGGCGCTGCCGCCGTCACCCATCGAGACGTACAGCATCCGGTCGGGCCCAAAGGCCAGGTCGCCGCCGTCGTGGTTGAACTGCGGCCAGTCCACGCGCATGAGCTCACGCCGGCTGGCGGGATCGACCACGCCCCCCCTCGCCATCCACTCGGCCACGACGTTCTGATGGTCTGGCGCTGTGCCCGGCGGCACTGTGCTCGGGAAGGTCGGCAGCCCGACGACAGGCTCCGAGGTGTAGGTGTACAGCTTTCCGTTCGACCCGTAGTCGGGGTGGAACGCCACCCCCAGGAAGCCGCGCTCGTCGAAGGTTCCCGGGCCGCAGACACCCAGCGGCACCAGCCGCCCGCTGACGTCCAAGACCAGTGCCTTCATCCCAGTCGCCAGGTCGACGCGCCAGAGCTGGCCCGGCTGGTCGACCACGTACAGGCCGCTGGCGTCGCCCGGGGCCGTGACCGCCTTCCCCGGCGACACCAGGCCCTCGGCCACGACCTCCAGGTCGATCCTGGGGCCGCCCGGCCCGCTGATCCGGGCGAAGACCGTGTCGTCGTAGGGATCATCGAGCGGGTGCGCCTGCGCAGCCGATGCCGCCAGCACCACGGTCACCAGCGCGAGCACGCCGACAGCACGAAACCTCATCTTCCCCTCCTTCGCTACCAGGACCTACGGCGTCGACGCACCGATGGTTGGCTGCCGAGGCGGCCAGGCGGCCGGCGCGGCCCGCTCCCCTCCGTCGTACCCGGACCCCCAGTTCGCCAGGCAAGCCGAGCTGAGCTGAGCCGCCAAGAGCACCGGATTTCGATCTAGTGCTCTACCGCCCTGGTCCTGCCATTGGTGGCCTATTTGGCGAGCTGCCCGCGGACCGCCCCTGCCGGGAACACGTCGCTGTGAATGTTCACGTAGTAGCTCTCCGGGTTCTGCCTGATGGCCTTGATCAGCTCCTCGCTCACGCCCGAGACACAGGCACTGGCTCTGTCGGTGCCTGCCAAGGAACCGGCGAACAGCGGGACCACCACGTCCCCGGCAACTCCGGCGGCTCCAACATGGATGTGCGCTGCCGTCACAGTGCCGTCGATCCCAGCCCAGCTCAGGTCGAAGCAGACCTCCCCTTGGCCCTGGTTGAGGGTGATGAG
>DASUPQ010000725.1 GCA_036280995.1 Actinomycetota bacterium
ACCCCAGCGTTGGCGCCGCTGCTGGACTCGATCGCGGTGGTGATCCCGATCACCCGGCGCGGTCGTCGGCCAGCACCCCACCTGAGTTGCCAGGGTTGATGGCGGCGTCGGTCTGGATGGCGTCGATCAGGTCGCTGCTGTCCTGGCCTGGATCGCCGGTCAGGACCACCCGATGCAGGGCGGAGACTATGCCCTCGGTGACCGAGCCCTCCAGGCCGAAGGAGCTGCCGACCGCGATCACCCGCTGACCCACCGCCAAGCTGGCCGAATGGCCCACGGTGGCGGCCTGCAGCCCGGTCTTGGCAACCCGGACCACGGCCAAGTCGTCGGTGGCGTCCGAGCCGACGAGCTCGGCGTCCACCCGCTCGCCGCTCTGGAGGGTCACGGTGATCCGGGTCGCTCCCTCGACCACGTGGGCGTTGGTCAGGATGTAGCCGTCGGAGCGGAGCACCACCCCCGATCCGGTGCCCTGCTGGCCAGCCGAGCTGACCTGCAGCTCGACCACGGCCGGGAGCACCGCCCGAGCCACCGCCTTCGCGTCGGACGCCGAGCTTTCTGACGCTCCGGTCGAGCCGCCGCCGCCCGAGCCGGTGTCCTCCTGCAGGGGCGTCACCGCCGATGGCGCCGGCGATGTAACGGGTTCGGTGCCACCCTGGCGGTCCAGCGCCTGCACGATCAGGCCACCAGAAGCCCCCGCGACGAGCGCGAGAGCAACTGCCCCGGCGACAAGGACGGTCCGCGACCGCCCGGGCGGTCGCGGACTGTCGACTGGTGGCCGCTGCAGTGGCAAAGGCCCCAACGTGCGCTGCTGCTCCATGGTGGCGCTCCCGGTCGAACTGGACGGTCGGCCGGAGTCTGGACACCGGACCTTGGGGCACCCTTCGGGCAACCTGTGAGCTTGCTGTGAACCATGGGCCGAGCTCCCAGGATTGCCAGCCGATCCACAGCCAACTGCCAGGCTGCTCCAAGGTCCGCCAGCGACACTCGGCCCGGTCGACACCTACCAGCCACAAGCGAGGCCGACGATGCGTGCGCCATGGGCATCAGCCGACAAGCAACCCGAAGCCGAGACCGCACCCGAGCGTCGTGTCACCGTGATCCTGGACGAGCGAGCCAGCCAGATCGCCGACGTCCTCCAGGACGCGCTCGGTGCCGGCTTCCATGTGGCTGCCTTCCCACCTGCCGACGATGTCATCGCCGTGCTGACGGCGGCCTCCCCGCGTCTGGTCGACGCCCATCGCCAGCTGCACCCCACCGTCGGGCTGGTCATCACCGGGGCGGGCGCCCAGCCCGACGCGGTGGCCACGGTCCTCAACGCCGGCGCCGACGACTGCCTGCGGGAAACCGACCCGCGCGAGCTGGCGGCCAGGCTCAAAGCCCTTAGCCGACGCCGCGCCTTGATCTCGGTTCATCATCCATACAGCTAACGCTCAAGGGCGGCCGGCACAGCACCAAAGAAGGCCGAGGGCGGTGTCTCCTCCCCCCGAGACGCCGCCCTCGGTCGGCCAGCCGCCGTCGTCGGTCTGGCGTTGGCCGGAGTTCTCGGATTCCGGGTACCAGGAAGCGGACTGCCGACCCTGCCAAACAGCACGCACCAGCGCCGCCCCGGCCGGCAGCCGCGCCTTGGATTCGCATGTCTGGAGAAGCACACGGGTCGACGGAACAGTCGAGGGTCCGGGGTCCGACTGCCGCGCAGCTTGCGATTGGCGCACTCCAGCCACGCCGCTCGCCCGGTCCGATCCTCCTCGGGCAGGTTCCGCAGGGTCCGCTCCGCAAGGTCCGCCGCTCGTTCGGCCTCGCCGCGATCCATGGCAAGGTGGGCGCGCCCGAGGATCGCGAGGGGGTGATCCCGCACCTCCTCGAGCAGGCGCACCGCCTCGTCGAGCCTTCCCTGCCGGCGACGAAGCTCGGCCAGGCGGACGACACTCAGGACCGCCGCGATCGGTCGGCTGGCCGCGAAGTCCGCTGCCGCGCGGGCCAGCTGCTCCTCGGCCTCCCGCCAGGCACCACGCCACATCAGCACGCCCCCGTAGTGCACCCGACATTCCCCAAGCAGCATCCGGATCCGGAGGCGGCCGGAGAGCTCCTCCAGCCTGCGGCACCACTGCGCCTCGCGGTCGTAGTCGCGGACCCGCTCGCACGCATAGATCAGATAGCAGGAGGCGAACAGGATCGACACGACATCCTGAAGCTCACCGGCGATCGCCGCGGTGACGGCCTCATCCAGGTGCCGCATCCCCTCATCCACGTGCCCCTCGGTGACCAGCACCAAGCCCTCCACGGCCAGCCCCAGCATCTGCAGGTCGATCAGGCCCAGTCGCACGCCGAGCTCCGCGGCTCGCGCACCCAGTTCCCTCCCGGCGACCGGATCGTCGTTGACCTCCAGCGCCAGCGAGCCCTCAAGCAGGGCGAGCCAACCGTGCTCGGGCCCCTCCTCGAGCCCGCTCAGGAGCCGCCGGGCTCGCTCCCGCCAACCGTTCGCGACCGCGGCCTCGCCCCGGAACTCGAGATGATCGGACGAAAGCCACAGCGCCATACGCGCAGCCCCGCGCAGCTCGCCTGCCGCGCGGTACCGCCGGAAGGCCCGCTCCCTCGTCGCGAACACGACCTCTGGGTCGTTCAGCCACCAGGCAGCCCAGCTGAGCCCCTCCAGCGCCCCAGACGTCTCCCGGTCCCGGAGGGCGGCTTGGAACGACTCGCGGGCCTCCTCCCAGGCTCCGCGCGCAAGGGCGTCGTGACCGGCCTCAACGAGCTGCTCGGTCGCGCCCCCGCCACCGTCCGTCATCCGCTGACTCTACGGCACTGGACCGCTTCTGATCCTGGGCTGACAGGACGAGCGGGATCGACACGGCAGCGTTGGCCGTAGCCACCGGCGAGCGGCCCAGCGGACCATGGCCACAGGACCGACTGTGATTCCTACAACCCAGTCGTGCATCTCAAAGATGAGACCTGGACTCAGCGATGCGCCGCTACACTCCCCTGCATGGCAGGCTGCTGTCCCTCTCGCGACTATCACCGGTTCTTCAACCAGCGGTTCGCCCGCAGGCTCGCCAACCGATACCGCAAGCGCGGCCTCGACCCCACCGCCCAGACGATAATCCAGTTCCTGCGCCAGCTCGGCATGGAGGGGGCCAGCGTGCTGGAGATCGGCGGCGGCGTCGGCGAGATCCAGATCGAGCTGCTCCAGGCGGGCGCGGCCCGGGCCCAGAACCTGGAACTCTCCCCCGCCTACCAGGAACAGGCACGCACGCTGGCCGAGCAGGCAGGGGTCCAGGGGCGGATCGACTGGCGCATCCACGACCTGGCCGAGGACCCTGGGGCGGTGGCGCCGGCCGACCTGGTGGTCTTGCACCGGG
>DASUPQ010000726.1 GCA_036280995.1 Actinomycetota bacterium
CGCACCGCCCACGCCGGGCGGGTCGGCGAGCCGGAGGCTGTTCGGCTTCCCGGGCGTTTCGAGTACTTTTATCTGCAGGAGTATCCGAAGGTGGTGGCGCTCGTTTATGTCCTGTTGGGCAGCCGCGCCGGGGCTGAGGACGTCGCCCAGGAGGCCTTCCTGCGGGCCTACCGGGACTGGGAGCGGGTCGGCTCCTATGAGCATCAGGCCGCCTGGGTCCGGCGGGTGGCCGCCAACCTGGCTACCTCCGGGCTGCGGCGGCGGCTGGTCGAGGCCCGGGCGCTGACCCGGCTCGCTGGTCGGAGGCAGCCGGCCGTGGCGCCGCTGGCGGCCGACAACGCCGAGTTCTGGGCGGCGGTGCGGGCCCTGCCGCGACGGCAGGCCCAGGCGGTGGCGCTGTACTACTTCCAGGATCTGGCGGTCCAGCAGACCGCAACGGTGCTGGGCTGTAGCGAGGGGACGGTCAAGGCCCATCTCGCCAAGGCCCGCCGAGCGCTCGCTGGCCGGCTGCAACCTGAACCACCGGAGGACCGATGAACCTCGATGCCCGCGGCCGTCGGGCAACCCAGGGGGCGCTCGGCAGCGTCACCCGGGTCGATCCGGTCGCTGGACTGGCGGAGCTGCTGCGCCGCCGGCGTCGCCGCCGCATCACCCGGGCGGCCACCGCCCTGGCCGCCGTCACCGCGTTGGTCTTGGTCGTTTGGGTGGGCGTCCGGCGATCCGAGCAGGTCATGCCCGTCGTCAACCCGCCGCCGGGCTCGCTGGGGCGGGTCGTGGCCGCCATCCCGGTTGGCGCCAGCCCCGTCGACGTCCTGGTCAGCCAGGACGCGGTGTGGGTGGCCAACGCCGCCCAGGGGACGGTGTCGCGCGTCGACCCGGCCACCAACACCATCACCCAGACGATCCGGGTGGGGCGGAACCCGATCCGGTTGGTGGCTGGATTCGGGTCGATCTGGGTCGCCAACGACACCGAGCAGACGATCTCCCGCATCGACGCCCGCACCGGACAGCCGCAGGCCACCATCCCGACTCCGACGCTGGGGCCCAATCAGCTCGCCGTGGGGGCGGGTTCGGTGTGGGCCATCGCCGGCTACTCGCTGCTGCGGATCGACCCGGCCACCAACCAGGCGGTCTTCGTTGACGCTGACTGGGAGCTGGTGGAGGGGGGACTCACCGTGGCCGGCGGGTGGGTCTGGCTGTCGGGGACGGGCCCCGCGGGCGTCCAGCCGATCGTTCGGGTGGACCCGGCGACCAACCGCGAGGCCGACACCATCCCAACCGAGGCCGAGGGCGCGCTGGCGGTCGGCGGGGGCACGCTGGCGGTCGGCGGGGGCAGCGTCTGGCACGCCGGGATCACCACCCAGACCATCTACCGGCTCGACCCCAGGTCCGGACGTACGCTGGCCCAGATCCCGATCGGGGTGGTCGCCAAGCACCTGAGCACCGCGGATGGGTCGCTCTGGGTGGGCAGCGACAGCGGTCGGGTGACCCGCATCGACATGGCCACCAACAAGGTCACCGGCACCTTCCAGGTCAGCGGCCGCGCCCCGGCCGTGGCGGCGGGGCTCGGGTCAGTCTGGATCGTGGACACCGCCCACGCGGCCCTCCTGCGCGTCCAGCCAGTCCCCTAGCATCGCGGGTTGCTTCCACGGGCGGCGGCCAATACACGCAGGTGAATCCAGCATCGGCGACATCTGAGGTAGACCCGCTCTTCCGGTGACAGGATCTGGGCTGTGCTGGCAGCCTGGCCGGATGAGACCTACCGCCGCAACGCCCGAGGTCTGCGCGACCGTCAGGCATTCGAAGCCGTCCGGATGCAGGCCGGCACATTGTCTGCCGCTGGCCGCTCCCACGCCGAGATCGCCCCGCATCCTCGGCGTGGCCCGCCAGAACGTCAGCCGCTGGCACGCCCGCTGGCAAGCGGGTGGGCTGCAGGCGCTGGAGAGCCGCGGGCCAACCGGGACCGCCCGCGCCTGTCTGACCAGCAGCTCCACGACCTGGACCAAGCGCTGCGCCCGGGCGCCCGCGCCCATGGGTTCGACACCGACCACTGGACCCTGGTCCGGATCGCCACGGTGATCGAGCGGCTGACCGGCGTGGCCTACGATCCCGGTCACGTGTGGAAGCTGCTGCGCCAATCCGACGCAATGCTCGCCGCCGCCGGGCCGCGAAAGAGGTCACCGCCGCGGCCGAGCGCGGTATCCCGCGGATTCGCAGCACTCATTGGTTGCCCTTCTCGTTTCTGCGCCACTGTGGCCTATCGCTGTGGTGAGGACGAGCAGGTCACCGTGCGGTGAACGCCACGAACGCGCAGATTTGTACGGTTTTTCTGATCCACTCTGCGTAGGTTTCCTACGGCTAAGAGCACCATTCCTCGACGAGGGCATTGCCGTAGATTCATCCGGCTACGCTGCTCAACGGGGGAGGGCGGGGATCATGCCGACACGACGTGCTTTCCTCAGGCTGACCGGGGCGTCTGCGGTCGGGTGGTATGTGGCCACGCAGTCGGGCTGGACCCAGCGCGCCATCGCCCAGATCCCAGGCGGGACGCTGGACCCACACAAGGTCCCGAAGTTCCAGACCCCGCTGCTGATCCCACCGGTGATGCCCAAGGCTGGGACCATCAAGCAGCGGGGTGGCAAGAACGCCGACTACTACGAGATTTCGGTCAAGCAGTTCGCCCAGCAGATCCTGCCTGCCGGGCTGCCGGCCACGACCGTCTGGGGCTACGGCCCGGTGAGCGGCGCCGGCAGCAACCGGCCCCTGCTGATCCACAACGCGCCGTCGCTCACCATCGAGGCCCGCTGGAACCGACCAGTCCGCATCAAGTGGCGCAACGACCTGGTGGACGCCAAGGACCAGTTCCTGCCCCACCTGCTGCCCGTCGACCCGACCCTCCACTGGGCCAATCCGCCTGGAGGCGCGACGGGTCGGGATCATCGTCCGACCTTCGGCTCGACCCCCGGTCCCTACACCGGTCCGGTGCCGATCGTGACCCACCTCCACGGCGCCGACGGTGTCGGTGACGAGAGCGACGGCTACGCCGAAGCCTGGTACCTGCCCGACGCCACCAACATCCCGGCCGGCTACGCCACCGAGGGCACCTGGTACGACTTCTTCGCGGGCAAGGCCGCGGCCAGGTTCGGGGTCAGCTGGGGTCCGGGATTCGCCACCTTCCAGTATCCGAACGACCAGCGCGCCGCGACCCTCTGGTACCACGACCACACCCTGGGGATGACAAGGGTGAATGTCTATGCCGGCCCGGCCGGCTTCTACCTCCTCCGCGGGGGGCCGGTGGGCGACGATGCGGTCTTGGACCGCCGCACCGGCCGACCGGCGGTGCTGCCGGGACCGGCGCCCAAGGAGGGCGACAAGTTCCCGTCCAACAAGACCTACCACGAGATCCCGATCGCCATCCAGGACCGGTCCTTCAACACCGACGGGTCCTTGTTCTACCCGGACACCCGCGCATTCTTCGACGGGATCGAGGGCCCCTACATTCCCGACACCGACGTCTCGCCGATCTGGAACCCCGAGTTCTTCGGCAACATGATCATGGTCAACGGCAACACCTGGCCGTTCCAGACCGTCGAGCAGCGCCGCTACCGGTTCCGCCTGCTGAACGGCTGCCAGTCGCGGTTCCTGATCCTGGACTTCGGCGATATCCCCGGCGTCCAAGTCTGGGCCATCGGGAATGAGGGCGGCTTCCTGGCCGCCCCGGTCAACCTCACCGCCACCAACGGCAACCGGCTCCTGATCGGGCCGGCCGAGCGGGCCGACCTGATCGTGGACTTCACCGGCGTGCCGGTCGGCAACCACGTCCTGCGCAACGCGGGGCCGGACGAGCCGTTCGGCGGCGGCGTCCCAGGCGTGGACTTCCCGGCCGCCGATCCCGCCACCACCGGTCAGGTGCTCCAGTTCCGGGTCGTGCCGGCCGTGGCCGCCGATCCGACGACCCCGCCACAGTTCCTGGATCTGCCTCCCGTCGCGGCGCTCCCGCCTGCGACGGTGACCCGGCCGCTGGCCCTGCTCGAGGAGATGTCGACGCAATTCGCCGACGCCCCGACAGCGGCGTTGCTTGGGACCGTGGCCGGTAACCCCAACGTCGCTGGCGGCAGGTGGACCGCGCGACCCTGGATGGACCCGGTCACCGAGAACCCGGCCGTGGGCGCGACCGAGGTGTGGGAGTTCTACAACGCGACCGGCGACGCCCACCCCATCCACATTCACGAGCGGACCTTCGCGGTCCTGGACCGCCAGGACATCGTCGTGGACGAGGAGGACGAGACGGTCCGGGTCGTCGAGGGGTCGGCGCCGCTCCCGCCCGAGTCCTGGGAGAGCGGGTTCAAGGACACCGTCATCGCCTATCCGGGGCAGGTCACCCGGATCAAGGCGACCTTCGACACCCCGGGCCAGTTCGTCTGGCACTGCCACATCCTCGAGCATGAGGACAACGAGATGATGCGGCCGTACCGGATCGGGCCGGTCCAGCCCGGCCAGCCCACCTGACCACGCCGACGCAGGCCAACCGCCGACCCACCACCACACCCGTTCGGACTTATCGCCGGCGACGACGGTGCGGTTGCTCTCATGCCGCCAGGCTGCCGGCCCAGCCCTGATCCTGTCGCCGGAAGAAGCGAACCTCTTTTAAGCGCTAGCGCGACCCACTGGGTATAGCTGCGGCCCCGAGGACAAAGCGCCGTCGTCGCGGATGACGAATTGGTCGCCAAAGCGGTCACAACGCTCTGTGGTTACTCCAGGACATTGCGACCGTGACGCTCGCCCGTGACCTGCGTAACCTGCGCCTGGCGCACAGCGGGCGATCCCAGTCTGGCCTGTTTGCCCACCGGGTGGTGCGATATGAATGCCGTACTGCTACGCGATGCAGGCCAGGGCGGTCCACGCCAACTGAGAAAGCAGCGTCACTGGCGGCACCTGACGAACCAAACCGGAGAGCTTGACAGCCAGCTTCGCCTTCTGGTGCCGATGCGCGAAGCCAACAGCGCGACTGGTTGTCTAGCCGAACATGTCTTGCCGTAGCCAGTAGTGAAGCAGCTCCGCCCAGGTCGTCTTATCCACCTTTCCATTCACTGGAAGGGCTCGGTCTTTCTGGAACCACTCGACAGCGTCCTTGGTCTTGGGTCCCCAGTCTCCATCCTCGACAAGTGGGTCAAGGCCGTACAGGCCCGTGGCATTCAGCATGTGCTGCAGACGTTCCACCACCGGGTCGGGCGGCGGCAACTGTCGTGGCAGGAGGGGCAAGCTAACGGTCACCTGGACCTCACCCGGTTGTGCAGCACTCATTTGCGATCCTCCTTCCGCCTCGCTGGCGGACCGGTGGGTAGGTGCGACTCGCAGCCTGATGATGGTCCCACCCACAAGATCGCGGCAAGGCCGAGCGTGGCCAGCGGCCAAGCGTCCAAGGCCATCGCGGACACAAGGCGTCGGACCCTCGGGCGGCCTTGGATCCCCGTCGCCTTCGGGCATGTCAGGGCCTGACTGGTTGCTCCCTGGAGCTGCCGAAGGTGCACCCGGCGCACGGCTCCCGACAGGCCGCCTCCGCGCCCGGAAGCCTGTTGTCCTCGCGGTGGCCGGCCCAACCGCCATGTCCACATCAGGATCTACCGCACGGACAGCCCGGCGGTCAGCAGCTCGTGGCTGCAGACCGGCTGGATCGCATCAACTCCTACGGGGAAGCTCCTGACCTGCCTGGGTCTCGCTTGGGCTCGAAGGAGCCGGTCACCTCTTGCCCCCCGGAGCGGCCCCGCAGCCGTCTCAACTATGAGGATCCGGTGGCGCCAGTAGACTCACCGGATGGACACCGACGGCCGCCCCGCCGACCGGGGCTACGCCGCCGGCGCCCGCGCCGGGCTGCCGTTCGCGGTGGCCACCGTCGTGCTCGGCGTGTCGTTCGGGGTGCTGGCCCGCCAGCTCGGCTGGGGCGTCGCCGCGCCGATCATCTGCTCGGCGGTGGTGCTGTCGGGGTCGGCGCAGTTCGCCGCCGCCTCGATCCTGGGCGCCGGCGGCGGGGTAGGGGCCGCCACCCTGGCGGCAGTGTTCGTCAACGCCCGGTTCCTCCCGATGGGGCTGGCCCTCGCCCCCTCCCTGGTCGGCGGCCGGCTGCGCCGGGCGGCCGAGGGCCAGCTGGTGATCGATGCCTCCTGGGCCCTGGCCAACCGCGGCGACGGCACCTTCGAGCGCAAGTACCTCATCGGCGCGACCGTACCCCAGCTCAGCGCGTGGATCGCCGGCACGGCGCTGGGCGCGGTGGGCGGTGGCCTGCTCGCCGACCCCGAGGCCCTCGGCCTGGACGTGGTGTTCCCGGCGTTCTTCCTGATCCTGCTGGCCGAGGAGCTGCGCGACCGGCAGGCGGTGGCCGTGGCGGTGGCCGGCGGGCTGGTGGCCCTGGCCTTGGTGCCGTTCGCGCCGCCGGGCATCCCGGTGGTGGCGGCGTGCGCGGCGGCGCTGCTCGGCCTGTGGAGGCGCCGGTGAGCGCGGTCTGGCTGACGATCATCCTGGTCGCGGTGGCCAGCGCCGCCATCAAGGCGGCCGGGCCGCTGCTGCTCGGCGACCGCCAGCTCGGCCCACGCGCCACCGTGGTGGTCGCCTCGCTCGCGCCCGCGCTGCTGACCGCGCTGGTGCTGGTGGACACCATCACCGCCGGGCGGCGCCTGGTGGTGGACGCGCGCCTGGCCGGCGTGGCCGCGGCCGGGATCGCGCTGCTGCTGCGCGCGCCGATGCTGCTGGTGCTGGCCGTGGCGATCGCCACCACCGCGCTGGTGCGCTTGCTGGCCGCCTAGAGACTGCCGGTCGGTTCTCACTCCAGGATATTGCGGCCCCGATGCTCGCTCGTGGCCTGGGTGGCCTGCGGCTTGCACAGCGCTCAGGCGGTCCTAGTCCGCCATTACCTGGAGTAGCGCGGGGGCCAGCCGCCCTCGCTGGCAATCCCTGTGGCAATCCGGTTGTTGTCACGGAGCCGCCCGCGATGCCACTGGTCGGACGGTGATCCCGATCCGACCTGCGGCGATGCTTGAGAGCGTCACCAGTCGGACGGGCCGTGTCGCACTTCTATCCGTAAGGTGCAGGTTCGAGTCCTGCCAGGGGCGCCAAAAGCCCAGCTCAGAGGCCTGCAGCGTCAGTCGTCGTTGTTGCCTTGCCGGCCCTGCTGGTCATTCCTTCGGCGTCGACCTTGGCAATGATCGCCACGCTGGGGC
>DASUPQ010000727.1 GCA_036280995.1 Actinomycetota bacterium
TTGGGGCGCCTGTCTGTGTTCCTCTCCCATGAGGACATCCTCTCATCCGAGGTGTCCTGCCTCAGGGGGGAGGTCCACTAGGGCCACTGTGTGGTGTGTCCGTTCGCGAGCACCATCAGCCGTGGTCCCGCTGACCATCGCACGGTGGCCGCTCTGCGAGGCAGCTACGCCCGTGCAGCCCTGCTACCTACACCACCTGGTGGGACGCCACTAAGCGCGCGCTCGGGATCGTGATTGGAGGCCCGTAGTCGGCGCTAGTGGCCGGTCATCGCTCATGGCGGCCCCCGTAGCGTCGGGCAACGGCGGGTATAGGGCGCGCTTGCTGTCGCAGTGTCGCTGCGTTTCGCTGGCCACGGCAAGACGCCGGGCCGACAAGCGTTGTGCGCCGCCTCTACCAAGCCCGCGTCCGACGAGCCAGTGCCGACGATCACGCCAAGTGCGGCTGGAGTGTCAGGAGATGACCGACCTCCTTGTCTCTACGGTCCAGTTGGGTCTGGGCAGGTCAGGCTGGGGCGGTGATTCTGGCCAGGGCGGACGGCGGGACGGCGCAGGTTCGCCCATCCCGGGTCCCACAGTTCCAGGCGCCGCCGCGGTAGAGTACGCAGCCCGAATCCTGGCGATCTGACGGAACGGCCCGATCATGCCGACACGGTCGAGGACGCGAGCGCGGTGGTCACCGGTTCGGCGGCGCTGCGTGGCCGCCGTGGTCGCCGCGCTCCTGCTGCTCTCCCACCCTGCGGCCGCCGACGAGCGGGACGAGCTCGACAAGACCCGCCAGCGCCTGGGGGCGGTCGAGGCGGTGCTGCGCGACGCCCGGGCCGACGCCGGGGCGGTCGCGGGCGCCCTGGCCGCCGCCGACTTGGCCGTCGCCGTTGCCCGGGCCCGGCTGGGCGCGGCCACCCGCGAGCTGGAGGCGGCCCGGCGACGTCGGGCGGCGGCGCTGGCCGGCCTGGAGGCGGCCACCGACGAGGTCGGCCGGCAGGAGGCCCGGCTGGCCTGGCAGATCCGCCGCGCCTACATGACCGGCGGGGTGTCTGGGCTGTCCGTGGTCGTCCAGGCCAGCGACCTGCGCGACCTGCTGGAGCGGGCGGTCACCCTCGGCTACGTGATCAGGGCCGACCAGGACGTCCTAGGCCGGCTGGAGCTAGCACGCAGGCGATCGGTCCGGCTCCACGACGCCAGGGTCGAGGCCGAGCAGGCTCGCACCGCGGCCGCGGCCAAGGTGCGGCGCCAACTCGGCGAGCTGGAGCGGGTCCGGGCCGTCCGCCAGCAGGCCAAACAGAAGCTGGAGGTCCGCGTGGCCCGGCTGGCCGGGGCCGCCGCCGCCCTGCGCAGCCGCTCGGCCGAGCTGCGCCGCCTGATCCGCCAGGAGGAGCTGGCCCGGCAGGCGGCCGCCCGCGCCGGCGCCGGCGGTGGCGGGCGTCCCGCTGGGGGGTCGGGCGGCCGCTGCGACCTGTCGGGCACCTCGGCGGCCGAGCGCTGGATCATCATGCGCGAGTCCAGCGGCTACCCGACCGCCGACAACCCGACCTCCACGGCCTTCGGCCTCGGCCAGCTCCTGCTGGGCAACCGCATCCTCTACCTGGGCGAGGACTACGCCACCACCGACTGCGGCCGCCAGCTCTGGGCCTTCCGCGCCTATGTCCGCGACCGCTACGGCACCGCCGAGCGAGCCAAGGCCTTCTGGCAGGCCAACGGCTGGTACTGACCGGAGAGTGGGCGGAGACTCGCCGCCGCACCGCCCTGCCGCATCTCGGCACGGATTGGTCAGGCCGTCGAGGTCGCGGGGGGACCCTCCTGGTCCCACGACCAACAATCGCCTTGGCCAACGCCTTACGGACAGCAGCTACAGCTGAGTGTGCCGGCCGGCCCAGCCTCAACCCCATCGCGGCCTGCATGACGTCCGGCTCGGCAGGCAAGGCATCAGTCTGAATCCGCGCAGACGAGGGACATGGGCTACGGCGAGGACAGCTCGCCAACCACGCGACGGCGGAGCAGCCTCCACGTTTTGAGGCCGGCGTGGGTCTCGGCCCCCCGACCACACGCCGGCCTCGGCCTGAGGGGGATGCCACGAACGTCATCCTTGTCGGCGTGATGCTCGCGCCCAGGTAGCAAGGGCAACCTCACTCGCCAAGCAGCATGGACGGTGTTTGTTCCTGCTCTCCACCGATCAGTCCGGTCCTGGGAGTGTTCAGACCGGGGGTGATCATGACCAGCGGGCCGATGGGCGATGATGAGGGTCTGTTGACCGAGAAGGAGGCCGCGGCAATCTTGCAGCTGTCCCTGCCGGCGGTGCGGAAGCTTCGGTTGGCCGGATCAGGACCGCCGTATGTGATGATCGGTCGGCAGACCCGATACCGGCAGGCCGTCGTGCAAGGCTGGCTTGCCGGAGAGGGCCAGCGCAGCTCCGCGGCAGACAACCGCTAGCAGCTCTGGCCCAGCTCTTGGCGGTAGTTCAGGGAACGGCGTCACGGGTCAGACGGCTGGGGCAGTGCCCAGGTGGGGTGAGGCGATGGCAGAACGATCGAACCCGACCCCTGTGCGAGCACAGGAGGATGCTCCCGAGGTTGACGCGAGCCTGTCGGCCCATCCGGCAAGGCGCCGGCCGCGGCGTCTGCGCTGGCGGGCCAGGCCACGGCGACCTCCATGGTGGGAGGTACCGCCCCAGGGCTATCTGGAGGTGGAATCGCGACACAGCCCCACCAGTCCCCGAGCGCTACGCACCCTGGCCAGAGCGGCGGTCAAGGCGGGCCTGTGCTGGGATCCTGGCAACCCACTGCCCGTGCAGCGCTTTGTCGAAGCGCAAGAGCGAGCGCGCCTGGTGTTTCAGGCCCGACGGGAGCTGCCGAGAGTCACGGCGGTGGCCAGCCAGGTGATGCTGGTCGATAGCCGCTTGGCTAAGGCCGAGGAGGCACTGCGGCAGGCGGTCGGCCACCGTTCGGCCGCGACGGCCATCCCCGGTAGTCATGCCATCCACCGATCAGTGACCGTGGGCAGTGAGCCGACGACGGCGGCGGACGACCCGCCGGGGCAGTCACAGCGGTCCGCTATGGACGCCGGCTCCGAGCAGCCGGGCCCGCCGCCGATGCTCGACCGGTGGTCGGAGGCGGCCATTCTGGTGGTGATCGCCGGCGGTCAGGCGGCGTTGGCGTACACGGCAGCCCGCGATGGAGGGCTTGGACTGGTCGCGCTTGGGCCGCTCGCGGTGGCGTCGGCAGTCGGGTCCATCGCCGCCGCCCAGCTCGCCGCCCGCGGGCTCCACCGGCTCGGCGCCACCGCCGAGGGATCACCCGATCCCCGCCGGCGGCGCCAGCTGGACATAGGTGTCGCCGGCGGGGCGCTCGTCTGTGGGGTGACGTTGGCCACCGCCATCGGCCAGTTGGGGAGCCGGGCTGGCCGGCCAATCCTGGGACTGGCCCTGCTCGGCCTGGCGACCGCCGCCTCGTATGCCGCGACCCCGCGTTGGGCCGCAGCCGCCAACGCCTCCCGCTGGCGGTCAGTGACGAGTTGGCTGCGGCGACACCAGCAGAAGCGTCGCCGCCGTCAAGACCTCCGGGCGGCGCGGGTCCGCGAGGCGGCGGCGCAAGCGGCCGTCGGTCAACTGCGTGAGGAGCTCGCCGTGCTCGTGCCCCAGCTGTTCGCGGCCGAACAGTCCGCAGTGCTGTTCTGGCGCTACCAGGTCGCCATCGGTGACGCCACACAACGTGGGTTCGAGCAGCACCTGGCCGCCCAGAGCATGCGTCGGACTCGAGGCGTCTGGCGGCCGATCACCGAGTGGTGGCGCGGGGCGTCGCCGGCGCCGTCCGAGGCCGGGGCGGGGTTTGCCTCGGTCGGTAGTGAAGCGCCCGACTGGGCCAACCAGGTGGCGCAGGTGACCATGGCGGCCAAGCGGGTGCTGGTCCGCCGCGGGCTGCTCGACATCACCCACGGTCTGCGAATGCCGTCCCTGCCCGGAACCCCACCTCTCGACCACAACGGCAGCAGCCCGGCGGCAAGGAGCAACCCGGACCCCGTCAGCGGCGACGGCCACCACTGATCCATCGGAGAGTCCGGCCTGGACCGCGATGAGCCGGCGACCAGAGCCGTGCCAGGCTGAGGGCACACCAAGTGGCGGCCCATCGCTGTGCAGACGTGCGTTTGCGCTGGTCGCTACGGACCGTTCGGGGTGAAGTCAGGCGTTCCGACACCGGTGCTTGTAGATGGAGAACCGGCGTGGAGGATGCTCCTTGGAGAAGCGGTCTTCGTCGTCAGACTAGCTGCCCAGCCCGATGAATGGCCGCCTCGGTCAGGTTCTCGGCTGGTCGTCGGCGCGCAAGAAGGCGACGATCTCGCGGATGGCTCGCTTGCGGGTCAGCATGCTGGCGTGGCCCTTGTCCGGGTATAGGCGCAGGCGGCCGTTGGGGATGCGCTCGGCGGTCAGCCGGAACAGTCCCGGCCGGTAGTGCCGGTCTCGGCCGCCGGCGACCACCAGGGTCGGGGCGGTGATGCGGTGTAGCTGGGGGCAGGCGTCGAAGGTGTCCTCCGGACCAGCTCGGCGTACCGGCGCTGCACCTCCCGGCCGTGGGGCGACAGCCGGCAGGCGGTCGCGGCCAGCATCAGCCGGCGCACCAGCTGCGGGTGGTCGATGGCGAACTGTTGGGCGATCGAGCCGCTGGTGGAGATCCCATGGACCAACACCGGGTCCGGGAACTGGCGGGCGGTGACCTCGGCGTAATGGCCGGCCAGGTCCTTGATGGTCGCGCCGACCGGCAGCCCGGGCTGGCCGTTCACTGCGTAGATGGTGGCAGTGCCTGGCCAGGGGCGTGAGGGATTGCAGCTGGAACCGTCGTGCCAGGCCGGTGGGGTTGGCGTGCTCGGCGGTCAGCCCGGAGAACACCACTAGCACCGTCATGGCCGCCTGGGCGAGCAGGTTCGACGCCGGCGCCGACAGCGCGGTCCCCTGAGGATCGCGTCGCGGGCGACCGTATCGGCTTGCCCGTGCATTCAGAACACGTCGTAGGGATGCCGCCGCCGCAGCGCCACCACAGTGGAGGTCCCGCCGATGAGGTCGGCGTGCTCGCACCCTTGGTCCACTCGCCCTTGGACCAGGTGCTCTCCAGCAAGTGGCCCTCGCGCCGCATGCCCACCCGCTCCAGCACGGCGGCCGAGCC
>DASUPQ010000728.1 GCA_036280995.1 Actinomycetota bacterium
GGCGGCCGGGCGCGCCTCGGCATCGGCGCCTCCTGGTACGAGCGCGAGCAGGCCGGCCTCGGCGTGCCGGTCGTGCCGGTGGCGGAGCGGTTCGAGCGCCTGGAGGAGACGCTCCAGATCTGCCTGCAGATGTGGAGCGACGACAACGGCCCCTATGCCGGCCGCCACTACCAGCTGGCCGAGACGATCTGCGTCCCCCCGCCGATCAGCCGGCCCCACCCGCCGATCCAGGTCGGCGGGGGCGGAGAGAAGAAGACCCTGCTGCTGGTGGCCCGCTACGCCGACGCCGGCAACGTGTTCGGGAGCAGCCCGGCCGACGTGGCCGGCAAGCTCGACGTGCTCCGCTCCCACTGCGACGCCGAGGGCCGCGACTACGACCGCATCCAGAAGACCGTCCTGGCCGTGCGACCGGCCCTGGCCGACGTCGACGGCTTCCTGGAGGCGGCCGGCGAGTACGCCGCTCTCGGCGTGACCGAGATCGAGGTCATGCCCGACCGCCACCCGGTCGAGTTCGCCACCCAGGTCGCCGAGCAGATCCTGCCCCGGCTCCCCGACGGGCCCTGACCCCTCCTCAAGACCGTCTTGCATTCACTGTTAGGCTTGCCTAAAACTTGCCCTCCGGTGCGCAAACGGGCGCGAGGACGAGGAGAGCTTGCATGGGTGAGGTGGGCAGGGTCGGGCGGCTGGTCGCCGTGCTCGGGCTGGGGGCGGTGCTGCTGGCCGGGTGCGGGAACGACGACGGGGCCGGGGTCCGCAGCGAGGGCACGGCCAGCGGGTCGGGGTCGGGGACCGGGTCGGGATCGGGCACGGGGTCCGGGTCGGGGCTGGCCAACCAGGACCTGAGCGGCACCACCACCGACCAGCAGGTGCTCAAGGCCGTGGCCGACTACAAGGCCTGGGTCGTGGCCGAGGTCGACGCCCTGGTCGCCGACACGGCCAAGTTCACCGACGCGGTCCGGGACGGCGACCTGGCCGAGGCCAAGAAGCAGTACGCCCCCAGCCGGGTGCGCTGGGAGCGCATCGAGCCCATCGCCGGGCTGGTCGAGGAGATCGACGGCAAGGTCGACGCCCGGGTGGACGACTTCGAGGGCGTCACCGACCCCGCGTTCACCGGCTGGCACCGGCTCGAGTACCACCTGTGGGAGAAGGGCTCGACCAGCGGGACCAAGCAGTTCGCGGACCAGCTGGACAAGGACATCGCCACCCTCGACCAGCAGATCCAGGGGCTGGAGTTCCCGCCGGCGGCGGTCGCGCTCGGCCCGGCCGAGCTGATCGAGGAGGTCTCCGAGGGCAAGATCACCGGCGAGGAGGACCGCTACTCGCGCACCGACCTGTGGGACTTCGACGCCAACGTCGACGGCTCCAGGAAGCTGTTCGAGCTGCTCACCCCCGCCCTCCAGGCCAAGGACGCGGCCCTCACGGCCGAGATCGCGGCCGGCTTCGCCGCCGTCGACAAGAGCCTGGCCGAGTACGAGAACGCCGGCGGGACCTTCGACCCGTACACGGCCCTCCAGGCCGGGGACAAGACCCGCATGCAGGCCGAGCTGGCCAGCCTGTCGGAGGACCTGGCCAAGATCCCCGGCGTGCTCGGCCTCAAGGGATGACCATCAGGTGAGCGGCGACCGGCCCGCGGAGGAGCGCCCGGCCAGGGTCGGCCGGCGGTCCTTCCTCGGGTCGGCCGCACTCGGGTCGGCCGCCCTTGGCGCGGCCGCCCTGGCCGCCTGCACCCCCGACGCCGAGCCCCGGGCGCCGGGGCCGGGACGGAGGGTGCCGTTCCTCGGCAGCCACCAGCCGGGGATCGACACCCCGGCGGCCCGCTTCGGGCTGCTGGCCGCGTTCAACCTGGTCTCCGAGGACCGGGCCCGCCTCGCCCGGAGCCTGCGCGACCTCACCGACGAGGCCCGCGGGCTGATGGAGGCGCGCCCGCCGGAGCGGCGCGACACCGCCTACCCTCCGACCGAGACCGGCATCCTCGGGCCCGAGGGGCGGACCGACGGGCTGGCCGTCACCCTCAGCGTCGGGGCGTCGCTGTTCGACGGCCGCTTCGGGCTGGCCGAGCGCCAGCCCAAGGAGCTGGTCCGGATGCCGTTCCTCTCCAACGACCGCCTCGACCCGGCGCAGACCCACGGCGACCTGCTCCTGGCCCTGTCGGCCGACCAGCCCGACGTGCTCCTCCACGCCCTGCGCCAGCTCATGCGCCGGACCCGGGACAACCTGGTCCTGCACTGGATGCTGGACGGCTACAACCGGCCCGACGCCAAGCCGGTGCCCGGCCGGACCGACAACCGCAACCTGCTCGGGTTCAAGGACGGCACGGCCAACCTCGACATCACCGACAAGGCGCTGATGGACGAGCTCATCTGGGTCGGCCCGGACGAGGGCGAGCCCGCCTGGGCGGTCGGCGGCAGCTACCAGGCGGTCCGCATCATCCGCATGTTCGTCGAGTTCTGGGACCGCACGCCCCTGAACGAGCAGCAGAAGATCATCGGCCGCGACAAGGCCAGCGGGGCCCCGCTGGGGCTGGACCGCGAGGGCGACGACCCCGGCTACGGCGACGACCCGGCCGGCAACCGCATCCCCCTGGACGCCCACATCCGCATGGCCAACCCGCGCACGGCGGAGACGGCCCCCAACCGGATCCTGCGCCGCGGCTTCAACTTCTCCCGCGGCTTCGACGCCGCCGGGCGGCTCGACCAGGGCCTGGCCTTCGTCAGCTACCAGAAGAGCCTGGCCAGGGGGTTCCTGGCCGTCCAGGCGCGGCTCAAGGGCGAGCCGCTGGAGGAGTACATCCTCCCGGTGGGGGGCGGCTTCTTCTTCGTCCTCCCCGGCGTGACCTCACCCGACGCCTGGCTGGGCCAGCAGCTGCTCGACTGAGACCCGTTACCGGCGCGTTGCCGCCGGCGGCCGTCCTCGCGATCGAGCCGGCCGGGGCGGCGCTTCGGTGTCCGGGTTGTTGGGTACGATGCGGGTATGTGCGGACGGTTCAGCTCCACCAGCCAGCTCCAGTTCCTGCTCGAACAGTTCCGGGCCGAGCCCATGGGGGTCGAGGGCCACCAGCCGAGCTGGAACGTCGCCCCGGCCAGCGACATCCTGGTCGTGACGGCCTCGTCCGACGGCGCCCGCCAGCTCCGTGCCCTGAAATGGGGGCTGGTGCCGCGCTGGGCCAAGGACCCCAGCGGGGCCAACCGGATGATCAACCTGCGGGCCGAGACGGTGCGCGAGAAGAAGGGCTGGAAGAGCACCCTGGCCCGCAAGCGCTGCATCATCCCCATCGACGGCTTCTACGAGTGGCAGGACCAGGGCAAGGGCCAGCGCAAGCAGCCCTACTACATCACCGGCCGCGACTTCAGCCCGCTCGCCCTGGCCGGGCTCTGGTCGACCTGGCGCGACCCGGAGAGCGGCGAGGAGCTGTTCACCTGCACGATCCTCACCACCTCGGCCAACGACCTGATGGAGTCGGTGCACCACCGCATGCCGGTGATCCTGCTCCCCGAGGACTGGGACGCCTGGCTCGACCCCGAGAACACCGACACCGACGAGCTGGCCAAGCTGCTGGTCCCGGCACCCGAGGAGCTGCTGACCCTCTGGCCGGTGGACAAGGCCGTCGGCAACGTCCGCAACAACCGCCCCGAGCTCCAGGAGCCGCTGGAGGGCCACCAGCCGATCACCGCTTAGACTGCGGGCATGCGCTACGGCCCGCCGTTCCGGTACGCCAGCCGCTACATGGCCGAGCGGATCCCCGGCGCCCGCTCCGGCGAGCTGCCCGGCACCTTCGACGACCGCGGGGCCCATCGGCTCAAGGGCGTCCCCGACTCCTGGCAGCTGTATGCCGTCGAGCTGGCCGGCGGCTAGCCCCACGGCGCCGCGACCGGTGCGGCGGCCGGTGATGTACCAGACCTGGAGCTGGCTGGCCTTCCTGCACTGGCCGTACCCGCCGGCGGTGGTGCAGCGGCTGCTCCCGGCCAGCCTGCGGGTCCACGACTTCGACGGCCGGGCCTGGGTCGGGCTGACCCCGTTCCTGCTCGGGGACCTGCGCACCCCGGTGGCGCCGGCCCCGCCCTGGTTCGCCACCTTCCCCGAGACCAACGTCCGCACCTATGTGGTCGGCCCCGACGGGCGCGACGGGCTCTGGTTCTTCTCCCTGGACGCGGCCCGGCTGGAGCCGGTGCTGGTCGCCCGGGCCACCTTCGCCCTGCCGTACATGTGGTCGGCGATGACGGTGGAGCGCGACGGGCCGCTCATCCGCTACCGCAGCCGCCGGCGCTGGCCGGGCCCGGCCCCGGTGACCTCGGCCGTCACCCTGGAGGTCGGCGGCCCGCTGGAGCCGGAGGAGCTGGGCGAGCTCGACCACCACCTGACCGCCCGCTGGCAGCTCTACACCACCCTGGGGCCGGTGCTGGCCCGGTCCTGCGTGGAGC
>DASUPQ010000729.1 GCA_036280995.1 Actinomycetota bacterium
GGCGGTCACGGCCCACCAGCACGGCCTCCGGCACCCGGGCGGCCTGCTGTATGGGCAGGCCAGTCAGGTCAGGCCCCAATCCGCCCGGGTCCACCACCGCGTCGCCGCCGTGCACCGCCACCAAGGCGGCTTGGCTGGCACCGGTCAGCCTCCGGGCCCAAGCCACCAGGGCAGACCGCAGCGCCGCTAGGTGCGGCTCGGCCGACAGCGCCAACATCGCCTGGTGCAGCCGGGCGATGTCCCGGGCCGTGGCGCGCTGTTCACCGGCTAGGAGCCTGCTGAGCAAAGGGGTTCTGGGTTTCGGGGTATGGCGGTAGGGTTCTGCTGGGCTCGGGGATGGCCGATCCGAAGTGCCGGTGCTGAGGTGTGAGCCGGCCGCGCTGGATGGCTGATGCCGGATGAGTCGCCCTCACTTGCCACCCCGAGCCCGCTCATTGCCCGCTCATTGTCAGGTCAGCGCCCAGCCCTGCTGGTTGTGGGTGAGGCCGAGGGCGAGCAGCCGGCGCAGGTTGATCGCGGCCACCCGCAGTTGTAGGCCGTGCTGGTTGCGGGTCACCCCGCGGTAGCGGACCCGCCGGTGGCCGTCGGCGACCAGCCAGGCGATGGAGCGTTCGACCATGGGCCGCCAGCGCCGGTAGCTGGCCTGGAACTCGGGATCGGTGGCGCGGCGGCGGGCGGCCCGCAGCTCGCCCTCGTGTGGGTGCAGCTCCAGGGTCCGCCCGCGGGCGGCCTGGGTGCAGCGGGCCGCCAGCGGACACCCACGGCAGCGCCAGCCGAACACCGCCTTGCGGGCCGGGGTCATGGCCACGGTCTGCCCGGCTGGGCAGGTCACCGTGCCCGCGGTCAGGTCGAGCTGGAAGTCGTCCCGGGTGAACCCGCCCGGCACGGCCGGGCGTAGCGGGATGGGCTTGATGGTCTGGGTGTGGCCGGCAGCATGCAACGCCGCCCTGGTCTGGCCGCTGCCGTAGGCCGAATCGGCCAGCACTTCCAGTCCGGCCGGCTCACCAGCCAGCAGCCCCACCCCGGTCGGCCCGTCCGGCGTGCTGGCCGGGGTGAGCGCGGCCGCGGTGATGAGCCCGGTCTCGGGCTCCACGGCCAGGTGGGCCTTGTAGCCGTCGCGGTAGACGCTGCGGCTCTTGTGCATGTGCCGGGCCTGCGGGTCGACCACGCTGAGGACCCGGTCCGGGCTGACCGTGCGGGCGATGCGCCAGCTGCCGTCGGTCTCGCCCGGCTCGACATCCTGCCCGGCGACCAGGGCCAGCAGCCCGGCTGCCTCAGCCTGCTCACCCGACAGCTCAGCCCCGTCGATCGCGGCCAGGGTCGCCCTGGCGTCGTTGACCAGCGCGCTCACCAGCTGCTCGCGGGCCTGGGCGTCGTCCCACGCGCACGCCGGCTTGCCCGGGTCACCGTCATAGTCATGGGCCGCCACGGCCACGGCCGCCGCGGGCGGGACCAGCCGGCGGACCCGGCGGACCGCGGCGACCAGCTGGGTCACGGTGTCCTGGGTGGCGACCGCGTCATCCAGCAGCGTGGAGTCCAGCGCCCGCCTGACCCGCCCCCTGAGCACCCCCGTGGCCTGCACGACCTGCCGGACGGCGTCAAAGATCCGCTCGGGCCGGTCCGAGCCACGCAGCCTGGCCCGCCACAACGTCAACACGCTCGGGTGGAACCCCCGATCGGGCAGGGCCAGCCCACACGCCACCTTCCAGGCGATGTTGCAGGCCAGCTGCTGGCAGGCGTCCCGATCGCTCAACCCCTCCAGGGCCTGCAGGACCATGACGGTGGCGACCACGTCGGCCGGGACCGACGGGCGACCCCGGCCCGACCCGAACAGGTCGGCGAACAGCTCGTCCGGAAACAGCTGCTGGCGGTGGTCGGCCAGGAAGGCATGCACCGACCCGTCCGGGACCAGATGCCGGCACAACGCCCCGGCATCAAGCAGCTCGACACGCGTGGGATCACTGGTTCCTTGCATGCCCGCATTCTGCTAGACCCAGCCACCACCCGCGAATTGCTCAGCAGGCTCCTAGTGTCCCGAGTCGTTGATTCGTTGGCAGTAGGTGGCGATGCTGTCCAGGATCTCGTCGGCGG
>DASUPQ010000730.1 GCA_036280995.1 Actinomycetota bacterium
ACCTTGGCCGCGAACTCGGCCGCCAGGGCCATGATCACGGCCAGGTAGAACATGCCGGTGGCGGCCTGGATGGAGTTGCCCTTGACCAGCACCCGGATGAAGGAGGCCATCAGCCCGACCAGCAGCACCAGGCCGACGGCCAGATACACGGTGAGGTTGGGGAAGGCCAGCAGTGGCGAGAGCGACTGGTCGACGGCGCTGCCCCTGGCCCCGCCGAGGGCGGCCGAGACGAGGGCGGCCGCCACCCCGGCGACGAGCCAGGTGGCGAGGGCGGCGATGGGCCGGTTGGACAGCCGCCGGTCGACCAGGTACCAGTGACCGAGCAGCAGCCCGTCCAAGGTCGCGCCCAGGAACAGGGCCCCGGTTCCCAGGGCCAGCGCCCCAAGGGCGGGGCGTCCGCTCAGCTGGGCCAGCGGCCACCCGGCGACCAGCCCGGGCAGGACCGCGGCCATGCCGGCCCAGCGGGCCGCGGCCACGCGGGCGTAGAGCAGCACCTGCCAGACGAGCACGGCGGCCGCGAACACCCCCAGCCAGAGGGCGGCCATGCGGCCGGTGGCTCCGGCGGCGGCCAGCTCGCCCCGGCCGGCCAGCCAGGCCAGCGTCGCGCAGGCCAGCACGGTCGCCCCGGCCAGCTTGAAGAAGCCGGGCCGGACCACGCCCCACAGCGGCGCCAGCCAGAGCAGGGCCAGGCCGCCGAGGGCGGTCTCGTACAGGACCACCGTGAGCACTCCGGCGGGACCGTGCACGGTGCCGCTCCTCCTCTCCGCCGTGTGGTTGTGCCGTGGCAGGGTAGCGCCTCCGCGTCACCCGTAGCGGCGGAACCCTCCCTCGGAGTTGATGACCTGCCCCGTGACCCAGGCCGCCTCGTCGGTGCAGAGCCAGGCGACCAGCCGGGCGACGTCGTCGGGAGTGCCCCAGCGGCCGGCCGGGAACCTCGTCGCCACCCGCTCGCGGACCGCCTCGTCGGCGTAGCCGGTGTCGGTCGGGCCGGGATTGACGGTGTTCACGGTGATCCCCTGGTCGGCCAGCGTGTCGGCCAGGGTGGGGGTGATGGCGACCAGCGCGCCCTTGGAGGTCGCGTAGGCGAGCTCGTCCGGCATGGGCCCGAGCTGCTGGCCGGAGGTGAACAGCACCACCCGGCCACCCGGCCGCCCGTCGTGCTGGGCGGCGAAGGCCTGGACGAGCAGCAGCACGGCCCGCGTGTTGACGGCGAGGGTGGTGTCCAGCTCGGCCGCGGTGAGCCGCGCCAGGTCCCCCTCGCTGCTGCGGGCGTGGTTGCAGACGAGGATGTCCACCCGCCCGAACGCCGCGACGGCGGCCGCCACCACCCGGCCGGGCGCCTCCGGGTCGAGGAAGTCGGCCGCAAGGTGCTCGACCCGCCTCCCCGCCGGGTCGCCGGCTCCCGCTGCCTGCCGGGGGGCGGCGCCGGCCCGCAGCCCGGCCAGGACCGCGTCCATGCCCCCGGGGTCGGCGCCCCAGGGCTGCTCCCGGTCGTGGGTGGTCCACGAGGTGACGAACAGGTCGGCCCCGAGCGCCGCCAGCCGCCTGGCCACCGCCATCCCGATGCCGATCCGCCGGCTGACCCCGGTCACCAGCGCCACCCGCCCATCGAGGGGCCATCTGGGGGCCGGCCGGTCGGGGCCCTCGCCGGTCAAGGCCCAGGGTGGGGCGGGGTCCTCGGAGGTCACGGCCGCAGGGTCGCGACCACCCGGTCGTGCAGGAGGCCGTTGCTGGAGACCACGCTGCGGCCGGCCGGGGTCGGGGTGCCGCGGAGGTCGGTGAAGCGGCCGCCCGCCTCCTCGACGATCACCTGAGGCGCCGCCAGGTCCCACAGCTCGACCTCCGGCTCGATGGCGACGTCGGCCGCGCCCTCGGCGACCAGCATGTGCCCCCAGAAGTCCCCGAACCCCCTGGTCCGCCAGAAGCCGCGGGCGAGGGTGAGGAACTGCTCGCCGAGCCCGTGCTGCTCCCACGACAGGAGGCTGGCGTAGCTCAGGACGGCGTCCGACAGCTCGCCGACCTTGGACACGTGGATTCGGCGGCCGTTGACGAACGCTCCCTCGCCCCGTGCCCCCCACCACCGCCGGTGCAGCGCCGGCGCCGACACCACCCCGATCTCGACCCGGCCCTCGCGCTCGAGGGCGATGAGGGTCGCCCACACCGGGATGCCGCGCAGGTAGTTCTTGGTGCCGTCGATCGGGTCGATGATCCAGCGGGCGCTGCCCGGCTCGTCGGCCCCGAACTCCTCCCCGACCACGCTGTGGCCGGGTCGCTCCTCGCCGATCCGCTTGCGCAGGACCTGCTCCACCGCCCGGTCGGCCTCGGTCACCGGGCTCAGGTCGGGCTTGGTCTCGACGACGAGGTCGTCGGCCTGGAAGCGCTCGACGGTGATGGCGTCGGCCAGGTCGGCCAGCTCGAGGGCGAAGGCGAGGTCCGGATGCATACCCGGCAGCCTACAGGCCCGGGGCTGTGGATGGGTTTCGGCAGAGGTCCGAAGGGCATGCTAGCCTCGAACACAAGTTCGATTCCAGGAGGTCGACATGGCTGACCAGCAGGAGCTTCGCGGCTCCAACCTTGAGAAGGACCCCGCCCAGTGGAAGACCGGGGATGAGCCGATGACCGGCGCTCAGGCGTCCTATCTCAGGACCCTCTCCGACCAGGCCGACGAGGCGTTCGACGAGAACCTGACCAAGGCCGAGGCGTCCCGCCGGATCGACGAGCTCCAGGAGCGCACCGGCCGCGGGCAGTCCTGACCGGGGCCCGTGGCCCGGGGCCTGGGTCGGAACCGGGTGGGGTCTGGGCAGGATCGGGGCCGGGTCAGGCGGCGGCCAGTAGCCCCACGCCGGTGAGGGCGAGCACGACGCCGGCGTTCTGGCCACCCGACAGCCGCTCGCCCAGCAGCCAGCGGGCCAGGACGACGGTGGTGACCGGGTACAGCGACGCGAGCACGCCCACGACGGCGAGGTTGCCACCGATGGCCGCGTAGGCGAACAGCAGATTGGCCCCGGTGTCGCCGATCCCGATCAGCGCCACCGGCCCGATCCGGCGCCCCGGCCAGCGCAGGGCCGGCCGCCGGCTCCGCCGGTCCCCCCAGCCCCGCTGGCCGACGAGCGCGAGCGTCGACAGGACCGCCAGCGAGCTGGTCCGGGCACCGGCGATCACCCACAGCGGTGCGCCACGGGATCCGGTCGTTCCGGCGTCCACGAGCACGTAGAACAGCCCGAACCCGAGCGCCGCCCCCAGCGCCATCGCCACCACCCGCCGCGACCTCCCCCGGTTGGCAACGGCACCAGGGCCTTCGGCGGTAGGGGCGGGGCGGGAGACGAGGACGACGCCGATGACGGCGATGAGGACACCGAGGGCGGCGAGGCTGCCCGGCTGGTTGCCGGTGAGGAGGGCGGCGGCGACCGGGACGATGGCGCCGCAGGCCGAGATGGGGGCGACGATCGACATGGTGCCCTCGGCCAGGCCGCGGTAGAAGAGCGTCAGGGCGCAGCCGGCCCCGATCCCGGCCGCGAGGCCCCAGGCGAACCCGGTCGCGTTGGGAGGCGTTCCCTCGATGGCCAGGGCGGTGGCGAGCGCCAGCGCGCCCGCCACCTGGCTCCAGAAGGCGACAGTCAGCGCCGGCAGGTGGCGGGACTGGATGCCGCCGAAGAAGTCGGCGGCCCCCCAGCACAGCCCCGACCCCAGCCCGAGCGGCACGCCCAGGTTCAAGAACCCTCGACCGGGGTGATCGGGCTCAACCCGTGGTGGCGCGGTGGCGGTCGCGCCAGCGGGGGGTGTGCTGGAGGCCGGGGCGGGTGTCGGCGGCGAACAGGAACGCGGCCAGGTCGACGGCGAGCAGGACGAGGACGAGCCAGATCACTTCCATGGTCGCTCCCGGCTTCTTGTCTGGTCTTGCCAGCGCGATACCAGTACAGTGAACCTTCAGTACAATCTATTGTACTCCACTATACTGAACTTGTCGAACAATTTATTGATACGAGGGGAGGAGCGGGCAGTGCCGGAGCCGGAGGACGTCAACGCCGCCATGGGTCGCAACGTGCGGGCGCACCGCACCCGGTTGGCCTGGACGCTGGACGACCTGGCGGCCAGGTCGGGCGTGAGCAAGGGGATGCTGTCGCAGGTCGAGCAGGCCCGGACGAATCCCAGCGTGGCCACGATCTGCCGGCTGGCCACCGCCTTCGGCGTCTCCATCGCCAGCCTGGTCGAGGCGCCGGAGGTGCCGAGCGCCCGGGTGGTGCGGGCCGAAGAGGCGGTGACCCTCTGGACCGGAGGGCAGAAGGGGAGCGCCGCCCGCCTGCTGGTCGGGTCGGGCACCTCCCAGCAGGTCGAGCTGTGGGACGTGCGGATGGTGCCAGGGGACGGCTACGCCTCCGAGGGCCACCCGTCAGGGACCCGCGAGCTCCTGCTGGTGATCGAGGGCGAGCTCACCCTTGAGCTGGACGGCGACCCGCATGTGGTCGGCGCCGGGGACGCGATCGCCTTCGTGGCCGACCGCCCCCACGCCTACCGCAACAAGGGGACCACGCCCCTGCGCTACTCCCTGAGCGTGATCCACCGCGACCAGCCCACCCGGCCGGTCCCCATGCCCCCCACCTAACGTGCCCGATTTCCCCGACCATGGCACAGGCGCCGTTGGGGGGCCATGTGGGGGGGAGCTCGCTCCCCCCACGGCCCCCCAACGGCGCCTGTGCCATGGCCGGGGGATCGGGGCACGTTTAGGTGGGGGGCATGGGGACCGGCCGGGTGGGCTGGTCGCGGTGGATCACGCTCAGGGAGTAGCGCAGGGGCGTGGTCCCCTTG
>DASUPQ010000731.1 GCA_036280995.1 Actinomycetota bacterium
GGGCCCGTGGCCGCGGATGGCCCCGGCCGAGCGCGGCCGGGCCCTGCACCGGCTGGCCGACCTGATCGAGGCCGAGGCGGCCACCCTCGGCCGGCTCGACTCGACCGACATGGGCAAGCCGATCCGCCAGGCCCGCGACAACGACGCCCACCGGGCGGCCCTCAACTTCCGCTTCTTCGCCGACTTCGCCGCCCTGGCCACCGACGAGGCGCTGCCGTCGCCGACCGGCCACCACGTCTACACCCGGCACGAGCCGGTCGGGGTGGCCGCCGCCATCTCACCCTGGAACTTCCCGCTCATGCTGGCCAGCTGGAAGGTCGCCCCGGCCCTGGCCTTCGGCAACACGGTCGTGCTCAAGCCGGCCGAGCAGTCGCCGGCGTCCTGCCACCGCCTCGGCCTGCTGGCCGGCCAGGCCGGCCTGCCGCCGGGGACCCTCAACGTCGTCCAGGGGTTCGGCCCCGGCGAGGCCGGCCAGGCCCTCACCGAGGACCCGGGGGTCGACCTGATCACCTTCACCGGCGAGTCGGCCACCGGCCGGGCCATCCTGGCCGCCGGCGCCCCGACCCTCAAGCGGGTCAGCTTCGAGCTCGGCGGCAAGGGCGCCAACCTGGTCTTCGCCGACGCCGACCTGGCCAACGCCGTCGACTGGTCGCTGCGGGCCATCTTCCTCAACGCCGGCCAGGTGTGCCTGTCCGGGTCGCGGCTGTACGTGCAGCGTCCCGTCTACGATGAGTTCCTGGAGCGGTTCGTGGCCGGGGCCGAGGCCATGCGCCTGGGCGACCCGCTGGACGAGGCCACCGAGGTCGGGCCCCTCTCCTCCCACGAGCACTGGCGCAAGGTCAGCGGCTACCTCGACCTGGCCGCCACCGAGGGGGCCAAGGTCCGCACCGGTGGCCGCGGCGACGGCTGGTGGGTCCGGCCCACCGTGCTGGTCGACGTCCGCCAGGACATGCGCGTCTGCCGCGAGGAGATCTTCGGCCCGGTGGTGGTCGTGCAGCCCTTCGACAGCGACGAGGAGGCGGTGGCCCTGGCCAACGACTCGGCCTACGGCCTCAACGCCATGGTGTTCACCGAGAGCCTGCGCCGCGCCCACCGGGTCGCGGCCGCCGTCCGGGCCGGCACCATCTGGGTCAACTGCTTCTTCGTCCGCGACCTGCGGGCGCCCTTCGGCGGCTACAAGGACTCCGGCATCGGCCGCGAGGGCGGGAGCTGGAGCCGCGACTTCTTCACCGAGGCCAAGGCCGTGGTCATGCAGTTGTGACGGACGGCACCGCCGGAAGGTGCGGCACGTCACTGCCGGCCGCCGCCGTCCGGCGCAGCATGGTGACGACACCAGTAATCGGGAGAAGGCAGTTACCATGCGACCCGTCCGTATCCTGCTCATCGTCGTCGCCCTGGTCGCCGTCGCCGTCACCGGCTGGGCGCTCGCCGGCGGCGGCGGCTACCGCTACGGCACCTCCGAGGCCACCCCGGTCCCGACGCCCCAGGCGCCGCAGGCCGAGCCCGCCGCCCCGGTCGACCCGGCGCCCCAGGACCTGGCCGGCTCCGGCGGCACTCCGTCCGACACCACCGCCCCGGCCCCCAGGCCACGCATCGTCGGCTTCGGCAGCGAGCCCGTCCTGCCCCAGGAGGGCGGCTTCTGGCGGCTGCCCGGCGGCGCCGGCATCCTCACCCTCGTCACCGACGCCCCCAACGCCACCAAGGTCGAGTTCCTGCTCACCCCGACCGGGACCGGCGTGGGCGACCTGGGCGTGCGGATCGGCCAGGACACCAACGGCCGCGACGGCTGGTGGGTCAACTGGCGCTACCGGGACGAGCCCCTGCTCGCCCACCTGACGGTCCGGGCCACCGGCCCCGGCGGCACCGCCGAGGAGGCCGTCGGGATCTACCACCCCGATCCCGCCGAGCAGCCCTGAACCCGAACGGCAGCGGGGCCGTGGACAGGAGCCGCGGCCCCGCCGTCACGGGCGCCGGTCTTGATCGAGTTGGTTCAAGCGGAGCAACCTGTGCTATCACAAAACGATTGCCACGCGGCCGGTGGACCGTCGACGGAAGGCCGCCCCGTGATCGAGCCACTGGCCAACGACCCTGACGACGACGGCAACGCCATCGTCGGCGTCCGCTACGCCGTCCTGATCGAGCTCGTCATCGTCGCCCTCGTCGTGCTGCTGCGCTGGCTCCTCTGACCACCGGCGCGCCGGGTCAGGGTCGCCGGTCCAGGTACTGGTGGACCAGCTGGACAGCCACGGCGCCCTCGCCGACCGCCGAGGCGACCCGCTTGACGGAGCGGTGGCGGACGTCGCCGGCCGCGAACACCCCGGGGATGCTGGTCTCCAGCAGCAGCGGGGGCCGCTTCAGGGGCCAGCCGGCCGGGAGGCCGTCGGGGCCGAGCAGGTCGTGGCCGGTGAGGACGTAGCCGCGGTCGTCGCGCTCCACCCCCGACAGCCACTCGGTCCGGGGCTCGCCCCCGATCATCACGAACAGGGCGGCCGCCGGCACCTCCTCGGTCGACCCGTCGCCGCGGCAGCGCAGCACCAGCCCCTCCAGGCGGTGGCCGCCGACCCCGTCGACCACCCGGGTGCGCAGGCGGACGGCCACGTTCGGGGCCTGCTCGATCTCCTGGACCAGGTAGTCGGACATGCTGGCCCCCAGGTCGGGCCCGCGGACCAGCAGGGTCACCGAGGCGGCGTACCTGGCCAGGTGGAGCGCGGCCTGGGCGGCGGAGTTGCCGGCCCCGACCACGAACACGTCCTGGGCCTCCATGGCCCTGGCCTCGGCCCCGGCCGCGCCGTAGAACACCCCCGCCCCGACCAGCGCCTCCAGCCGCGGCACGCCGAGCCGCCGCCAGGCCACCCCGGAGGCCACCACCACCGCCTCGGCGGCGACCTCGCCGCCGTCCGACAGCCGGACCAGGCGCCGGGGGCCGTCGACCCGCAGCCCGGTCGCCCGCTGGGCCAGGACCAGGTTGGCCCCGAACAGCCACGCCTGCTCCAGCGCCCGGTTGGCCAGGTCGCCACCGCCGATCCCACGCGGGAAGCCCAGGTAGTTGCGGATCATGGAGGAGGTGCCGGCCTGCCCGCCGGCCGCCCGCGGCTCCACCACCAGGGTGTCCAGGCCCTCGGAGGCGGCGTAGACGGCGGCGGCCAGCCCGGCCGGGCCGGCCCCCACGATCACCAGGTCGTAGGCCCCGGCGGCCGGCCTGGTCCCGAACCCGAGGGCGGCGACCAGCTCGGCGTCGCTGGGGTCGACGAACACCTGGCCGCTGTGGAACACCACCACCGGCAGCCGGGCGCCGTCCTCGCCCGCCTCCTCCAGCAGCCGGCGGCCCTCGGCCGAGCCGGCCGAGTACCAGCCGTGGGGGATGCCCATGCGGGTCAGCATGTCGCGCAGCTCGTGCGAGCGGGTCCCCAAGCGCGGCCCCACGATCCGGATCCCCTCGAACGACCGCCCCCGCGACGGCACCCAGTCGGCCAGGACCTGGCTGATCGGCAGGTCCAGGAACCGCCCCACCGGCAGCCAGGGCTCGAACAGGTAGGTGTCGATCTGCCCAAGGGTCATGGCCCGCACGGCCGGGTTCTCCGGCGTCCAGTCGCGCCGCCCGACCAGCAGGACCCGCTTGGCCGACGGGTGCAGCTCGTGGGCCTTGAGCAGGAACAGCACCCCCGGCAGCTCGGCCATCTTCTGGCCCGCCACCACCACGGCGACCTCCTCGCCCCGCCCGGCCAGCCCGGCCAGCGCCTCAAGGGCCGCCCCGGGCGAGGTATCGGAGAGGATCCGGTGGTCCCGCCCGAACCGCCGCTCCAGGTCGCCGGCCAGCGCCTCCAGCACCTTGGGGCGGTCGTCGACCAGGAACAGGATCGGGTCGCTCATGCCCGTGATGGTCCCACGGACGCGCCGGCCGCGTTTCCGGCCGGGTTCGCGGGGCAACTGAGCAGCGTCGGAGCGGTTCCAACCCGGGAGGTGGCGATCGTGAGCAGCGGGCCGGACGACAGCGTGGAGCGCGGGGAGACCCGGACCGAGGACGGGGGGCTGCCCGACCACGAGCGGGACGAGACCCGCGGGCCGGCGGGCTCGAGCTTCGAGGAGGACGCGGCCGAGGTCGCGAACATGAGCGACGCCGGCCTGACCGAGGACGCCCTCCCGGCCCACGAGGACGACCGCCGCCGGGTCGAGGACACCGCGTCCGGCGAGCAGAACCCCTGAGCCACCCGGCCGGTCAGGGGCGCTCCGGCTCGGAGGCCTCGGAGCGGAGGTAGGTGGCGAGCTCGCTCAGGTCGTGGTCGCCGAGGCCGGCGGCGACGGCGGCGCGGACGACCTCGCGGTTGGTGGCCGCCTGCTCCATGGGGGCGCCGGCCTGGTCGGCCAGGGCGAGGATGAGGTCGAGGTCCTTGGCCGCCAGCTCCAGGCTGAAGGCGACCGGGGGCCGGCCCGGGTGCTCGAACGCCTCGCGCTTGTAGTGGACGAACGGGGCCGCGATGGCGCTGGACGCGAACACCTCGTAGGCGGTCGCCCGCTCGACCCCGGCCTGCTCGGCCAGGACCAGGCTCTCGGACAGGGTCAGGTTGAGGCCGTGCAGGATCGCGTTCACGGCCAGCTTCATCACCGCCCCCGAGCCGAGCTCGCCGACGTGGAAGACCTGCTTGGCCAGGGCGTCCAGGACCGGGCGGGCCCGCTCCAGGACGGCCGCGTCGCCGCCGGCCATGATGGTGAGCGTGCCCGCCTCGACGGCCGGGACGCTGCCGGACACGGGGGTGTCGAGCAGGAACGCCCCCCGGTCCTCGACCAGCGGCCGCAGCCGGTGCACGGTGCCGGGGTCGATGGTGCTGGACTCGCAGATCACCGTGCCGGGCTGGAGCCCGGCCACGATCCCGTCGGTGCCGGTGTAGGCGGCCCCGACGGCGGCGTCGTCGGCCAGGGAGCTGACCACCACCTGGGCGCCGGCGGCGGCCTCGCGGGCGGTGGCGGCGACGGTGGCCCCGGCGGCCTCGGCGGCCGCCTCCGCCTTGGCCCGGGTCCGGTTGTGGACCAGCACCTCCAGCCCGGCCCGGCGCAGCGTGCCCACCATGGCCGCGCCCATGCGCCCGGCCCCGACGACCGCGACCCTCGGCTCGCCGTCCAACCACCTCACCCCTCTACAGCAGGAGCCAGCCGCCGTCGACGTGCAGGTTCTCGCCGTTCACCGACCGGTTCTCGAGCAGGAACACGACCGCGCCGACGATATCCTCCATCGTCACCAGCCGCCGCGTCGGGGTCCGGTTCCGGACCGGCTCCAGGGCCGGCTCGCCCTTGGCGCTCCAGTAGGGGCTGTCGCCGACGATGCCGGGGTGGATGGCGTTGCAGCGGATCGGGGCCAGCTCCACGGCCAGGGAGTGGACCAGCCCGATGACGCCGCCGTTCACCGTCGACACCATGGTCGAGCCCGGGTAGGGCCGGTCCTTGGCCCGCCCCCCGAACAGCACCACCGAGCCGCCCGGGTCCATCCGGGGCGCCAGCTGGTGGACCGTCTCGGCGTAGCCGACCAGCTTCAGGGTGGCCAGCCGGGTCGCGCCCTCCAGGTCGAAGTCGCGGACCGTGTTCTCGTCGCGCTCGATCGCGGCCAGGACCAGGTGCCCGACCCCCTCGACCCCGGCCAGCCGGTCGGCCAGCTGGCCCGGCTCGGCCAGGTCGAGGGCGACGCCCCTGGCCCTGCCGCCGACGTCGGCGGCGGCGGCCTCGGCCCGTCCCTGGTCGCGGCCGGACAGCACGACCTCGCGTCCCTGCTTCGCGTAGTGGCGGGCCACCTCCAGCCCCAGGCCCGAGGTGCCCCCGATCACGACGACCGATCCTGGCTCCGGCATGGCGTGGTCCTTTCAGGCGTCGTCAGGCGAGCGCGTCGCGCAGGTAGTCCCAGTCGCGGGTGAAGCGGTAGGAGTGGCGGGCCGGCGGCTGCGGGGCCTGGGTCTCCAGCCAGCGCACCGGCCGGTCGGCCGGGTTGGAGAACCCGTGGACGCAGCCGACCCCGGCCCAGGCGGCGTCGCCGGGGCCCAGGCGGACGGTGTCGCCGTCGAAGCTGGCGTCGACCTCGCCCTCCAGGACCAGGTAGGTCTCCTCCAGCGGGTGGTCGTGGGTGCCGGCCCGCCCGCCCGGCTCGTACTGGACCATGAACATGGTCTGGAGCTGGGCCCCGAGGTCGCTGTCGACCATCATCTTGACGGTGATGCCGCTGTAGACGAGCAGGGCGGTGCGCATGCTGGCCGAGACGGCGAGCTGGTCCTGAGTCTGGCGGGCCGGGTCCATGTTGGCCGGGTCGATGTGCCCGAACGAGCGCGTCCGCGGGTCGCGGACGTCGACCGGGACCGGGTCGCCGGCGGCCAGCGGCGGCACGAAGAAGGTGTCGCCGCCGAACCGGGCCCGGGGCTGGGGGGCGAGCATGTCGGCCCAGCGGGCCGTCCCCGGCCCCGGGTTGCGGGCGGCGTGGGCCACCCCGACGGGGACGTACCCGTAGTCGCCCGGGCCGAGCCGCACCGACCCCTCGGCGGTGTCGAGGACGAGGGTGCCCTCGAGCACGAACACGCTCACCTCGAAGGAGTGGACGTGGGCGTCGACGCGGCCGCCCGCCTCCAGGGCGCAGATCCCGAAGCCGGTGTGGACGGCGGCGGCCTCGCCGACCACCGCCCAGCGGCGGAACCCGGCGCTGTGGGCGGCGAACGGCCCTGGCACCACCGGGTCGGCCTCGCCGGCCCGGGCGACCAGGTACCTGGCGGTCATGCCTGCTGCTTGGCGGCCCGTGTGCGCTCCATCTCCTGCACCAGGTAGTCGCGCGAGGCCTCGACCTGCCGGCGGGCCGTGTCGACGTCGGCCAGCAGCTTGCCGTCGCGCTTGCGGACCCGGCCGCCGATGAGCACGGTCTCGACGTTGGACACGTCGGCGCAGTTGGTGACGGCGGCCACCGGGTCGATCACCGGGGCGACGTTGAGGGCGGTCGCGTCCAGCACGACCACGTCGGCCTGCTTGCCCGGGGTGAGCGAGCCGGTCCGGTCCTCGACCCCGGCCACATGGGCGCCGTTGACGGTGGCCAGCTCCAGCATCTGGCGGGCCGTGAGCATGTCATCGGACACGTCGCCCTCGGCCCCCGCCTCCCAGCCGGCCGCGTTGACCCGGGCCCGGTCGCAGGCGAAGGCGGCTCGGATCTGGGTGAACATGTCGCCGGGGGCGGTGGTGACGACGTCGATCGAGAGGCTGGGCCGCAGCCCGTACTCCATCGACTTGAGCACCGGCGGCCAGCCGTGCCCCATCTGCGCCTCGATCTGGGGGGCGATCGACACGGTGCCGCCGCTGTCGGCCACCAGCCGCCACTCCTCGTCGCTCAGGTAGCAGCAGTGGATGTAGGTCGTGTCCGGGCCGAGCATGCCCAGGTCGCTGAGCTGCTTGACCATGCCGAAGCGACCGGCCGAGTGCATGGCCACGTGGATGGTGATGGGGATGCCGACCTCGCGGGCCAGGGCCCACTCCGCCTTGACCACCTCGTCCATGCAGTAGGTCGGGCCCCGGGTCGCCAGGGCCATGGTCAGCAGGCCGTCGTCGGAGGAGAAGTAGGTGTCGCGGACCCGGCGCACGTCGTCGGCGGGGATGGCGATCTTGCTGTTGTTCCAGTAGTCGTTCAGGGAGGTGTTGGCGCTGCCGTAGGCGTACTGGGCCCGGATGCCGGCCTCCTGGAGCCCGCGGATGCCGGCGTCGGGGTGCTCGGGGGAGTTGTTGATGTGGGACCAGTCGACCAGGGTCGTGATGCCGGCGTTGATGCATTCGAGGGCCCCGGCCAGGTTGCTGGCGTAGACGTCCTCGGGCCGGTAGTGGGGGGCGAAGGAGTCGAGCACCTCCACGAAGTAGGTGCCGAGGGTGGCGTTGGGGGCGCAGCCACGGATGGCCGCCTCCCAGGTGTGGCGGTGGGTGTCGATGAAACCGGGGATGACGATCTTGCCGCTGGCGTCGACCACCTCGGCGTCGGCGTCGATCTGGGGGGCGACCTGGGCGATCTTGTCCCCCTCGATGAGGACGTCGCCCTGCGGCAGGTCGCCGAGGTCGGGGTCGACGGTCAGGACGGTGCCGCCACGCAGCAGGAGCCGGTCGGCCATTGGTTCTCCTCCTCGACGAAGGGCAACCCGTGTCGGGGCGGAGCTTACCGCGTGTCCAGTAACGCTGAACAGTGGCCTGGGGGCGCTCTGTACACTGCCTCCATGACCGCCATCGGGGACGAGCCGGCCAGGCAGCCAGAGGAGCTGGCCGGCGCGCCCGCCCTCGACCTGGGCCGCCGGCTCCGGGCCGAACGCCTGGGCCAGGGGCTGGGCTTGCGCGAGATGGCCAGGCGCCTGGGGATCAGCGCCAGCGCCCTGTCCCAGATCGAGACCGGCAAGGCCCATCCGTCGGTGAGCAAGCTGTTCGACATCGTGAACCTGCTCAACATCTCCGTGGACAGCCTCCTGTCCGACGCTCCTCACGTGGTCGTCCCCCAACGTCAGGAGGGCTTCTTCTCCTTGCAGCGGGCGGACGAGCACGAGACGCTGGAGCTGGAGTCGGGGGTCCAGTGGAGCCGCCTCACCGCCGGGTCGTACCCGGGGGTGGAGTACCTCCATGTGACGTACCAGCCCGGCGCCTGCTCGTCGCGGGAGGGCGCCTTCATGCGCCATGCCGGCCAGGAGTTCGGCTACCTGACCGCCGGCCGGCTCCGGGTCGACGTCGGCTTCGACCGCTACGAGCTGGGCCCGGGCGACTCCATCAGCTTCCCCGCGACCACCCCGCACCGGCTCCGCAACGACGGCGACACCCCGGCCCACGCCATCTGGTGCATCCTCGGCCGCCACGCCACCTGAGCAAGCCCCGTTCAGTCCCACTTGACGACTGGTCGTCGATGGCGTACTCCCGAGGTCCACCGGGTCGGAGGAGAACGCCATGGGCATCCGAACGTACGGGCCGAACGCCGTCGACTGGGAGGAGCGGGTCGACTTCGACCGGCTCCGCACCGAGCGGCTGGCGCGGCTGAAGGAGGCGCTGGACCGCTCGGAGCTGGGCGCCCTGCTCAGCTTCGACTTCCACAACATCCGCTACATGACCTCGACCCATATCGGCACCTGGGCGATGGACAAGCTGATCCGCTTCGCCCTGCTGCCCCGGGGCGGCGAGCCGGTGGTGTGGGACTTCGGCTCCGCGGCCCGCCACCACCAGCTCTACAACCCCTGGCTGGACGGGCGGCCGAGCGACCCCGAGCAGGGCCGGGCCCGGGCCGGCATCTCCACCCTGCGCGGCGCCTTCAACCCCGACGCCGGCATCGCCGACGGGGTCGCGGCCAAGATCCGGCGCGAGCTGGAGGCCCACGGCCTGGCCGGCGAGCCGGTCGGGGTGGACGTGGCCGAGCTGCCCGTGCTGGCCGCCATGGAGGCGGCCGGCCTCCGGGTGGTGGACGGCCAGCAGGTGTTCCTCGACGCCCGCCGGATCAAGACCCCGGACGAGATCACCCTGCTGACCACCGCCGCCACCCTGGTCGACGCCGCCTACGACGAGCTGTACCGGTTCCTGCGCCCCGGGGTCCGCGAGAACGAGTGCGTCGGCCTGGTCGCCAAGGTCCTCTACGACCTCGGCTCCGAGCACGTCGAGGGGGTCAACGCCATCTCCGGGGAGCGCTGCTCGCCCCACCCCCACGTCTACTCCGACCGCATCCTGCGCCCCGGCGACCCGGCCTTCTTCGACATCCTGCACAGCTACAACGGCTACCGGACCTGCTACTACCGCTGCTTCGCGGTCGGCAGCGCCTCGGCGGCCATGCGCGACGCCTACGTCCGCTGCCGCGACTACATGGACGAGGCGATCGCCCTGGTGAAGCCGGGCGCGACCACGGCCGACATCGTCTCGGTGTGGCCCGAGGCCACCGAGTTCGGCTTCCCCAACGAGGAGGCCGCCTTCGCCCTCCAGTACGGGCACGGGGTCGGGCTGTCCATCTGGGAGAAGCCGATCTTCAGCCGGCTCGTCTCTCTCGACCACCCCGAGGTGCTGGAGGAAGGCATGCTGTTCGCCCTGGAGACCTACTGGCCGGCGGCCGACGGCTGGTCGGCGGCCCGGATCGAGGAGGAGGTGGTGGTCACCGCCGACGGCTGCGAGGTGATCACCAAGTTCCCGGCCGAGGAGCTGCTGGTCGCCGGCCAGCGCTACTGGGCCGTGGACGGGCCGCTGCCGGCCACCCGGGAGGCCGAGTCCCACCGCAACCGGCGGGTGACCCCATGACCGTCGTCGCCGAGGAGCCGAAGGTCGAGGAGCTGCTCGAGCTGTACGAGCGGATGGCGCTGATCCGGGCCACCGAGAAGGCCGCCTTCGACCTGTTCATGGCCGGGCTGGTCAAGGGCACGACCCACCTGGCCAACGGCCAGGAGGCGGTGGCCGTGGGGGCCAGCGCCGCCCTGGAGCCGGACGACTACGTGTTCGCCACCTACCGCGGCCACCACCACGCCATCGCCCGCGGGGCCAGCCCCGAGGCCTGCCTGGCCGAGCTGATGAGCCGGGCCACCGGCCTCTGCGGCGCCAAGGGCGGCTCGATGCACCTGACCGTGGCCGACCACAACATGCTCGGGTCGTACGCCATCGTCGGGGCCCACCTGCCGATCGCCTGCGGGGCCGCCTGGTCGGCCAAGCTGCGCGGCACCAGCCAGGTCGCGGTGGCCTTCTTCGGCGACGGCGCGACCAACATCGGCGCCTTCCACGAGGCCCTCAACCTGGCCGCGGTGTGGAAGCTGCCGGTGCTGTTCGTCTGCGAGAACAACCTCTACATGGAGTACACCTCGATCAAGACGGTGACCGCGGTCGCCCAGCCGGCCGCCGGCCGGGCTCCCGCCTACCAGCTCCCGGCCGAGGTGATCGACGGCAACGACGTCGTGGCCGTGCAGCGGGCGGTGGCGGCGGCGGCCGCCCGGGCCCGGGCCGGGGACGGCCCGACGGTGATCGAGGCCCTCACCTACCGCCACCACGGGCACTCGCGCACCGACCCGGGCAAGTACCGTCCCCAGGAGGAGGTCGACGCCTGGCTCAAGCGCGACCCGCTGCTGGTGCTGGCCGAGCGGCTGCGCGACCGCGGGGTCGACCAGCCGGCCATCGACGCCGCCGACACCCGGGCCCGCGAGCAGGTCGCGGCCGCCGTGGAGGCGGCCAAGGCGGCCCCGCCGCCCGACGAGGCGACCGCGTTCACCGACGTGTGGGCGGACGGAGGTGCCCAATGGCGGACCTGATCACCTACCGGGAGGCGGTCGCGGCCGGGATCGCCCAGGAGATGCGGCGCGACGAGACCGTGGTCTGCCTGGGCGAGGACATCGGCGCCGCCGAGGGCGTGTTCAAGACGGCCGCGGGGTTGTTCACCGAGTTCGGCCCCGAGCGGGTCTGGGACACCCCGATCAGCGAGCAGGCGATCGTCGGCGCGGCCATGGGCGCGGCCATGACCGGGCTGCGGCCGGTGGCCGAGATCATGTTCTCCGACTTCCTGGCCTGCTGCTGGGACTACGTCGCCAACGAGATCCCCAAGATGCGCTACATGACCGGCGGCCAGGTCACCGTCCCCCTGGTCGTCCGCACCGCCAACGGCGGCGGCCTCGGCTTCGGCGCCCAGCACTCCCAGGCGGTCGAGAACTGGCCCTTCGCCGTCCCCGGCCTCAAGATCGCCGCCCCCTCGACCCCGGCCGACATGGTCGGCCTGATGGCCGCCGCCATCCGCTCGGACGACCCGGTGCTGGTGTTCGAGCACAAGTCGCTGTTCGCCTCCAAGGGCGACCCGCCGCCCTCCGGCGACCACGTCGTGCCCCTGGGCGCCGCCGAGGTCCGCCGTCCCGGCGGCGACGTCACCCTGGTCGCCCTGGCCTCGACCGTGCCCACGGCCATGGCCGCGGCCGAGCAGCTGGCCGCCGACGGGGTCGACGCCGAGGTGATCGACCTGCGCTGCCTGATCCCCCTGGACGCCCGCACGGTGCTCGGCTCGGTCGCCCGCACCAGCCGCCTGGTCATCGTCGAGGAGAACCCCTACCAGGGCGGTTGGGGCGGCACCGTCGCCTCGATCGTGGCCGAGGAGGCCTTCTACGACCTCGACGCCCCCATCCGCCGGGTCGCCAGCGCCTGCGTTCCCCTGCCCTTCGCCGCCAACCTGGAGCAGGCCGTCGTCCCCACCGCCGACCGGGTCGCGACCACCGTCCGGGAGGTCATGGACGCCTAGTCGCTCACGGCCGGCTCGGCGAGCTCGGGGTTCTGGCCGCCGAAGCGGGTCGCCGGGTCGGTGTCCGGCGTCCGGCCGGTGGCGGCCACCGTGCCGCTCCCGCGGGGGCTAATGGGTGGGTAGTGAGGTCGGGATAGGTTCTTGCTGCGAGCCATCAGCTGGTGAGCACTGTGTTGGGCTGGACCGAGGGTTGAGTCCTGGTTCTAGATCGTGCCCCGGCTGGTGGGTGGGTAGGTCTTGATGGCTGGTGGGATGAGGCGCCGAAGGCTGAGCGCTGCTCCATTAGCGCGCCGCGGGCCTGCTCCAGCTAGGGATGGCGTCGAGGAGGAGGTTGGGGTGATCTTTGTTGGGGTCGACTGGGCCGAGCGACACCATGACGTGTGCTTGCTCGCCGACGATGGTCAGCTGCTGGCCACGGCTCGGGTGCCTGATGGGATCGAGGGCGTGGCCCGGCTGCATCAGCTGATCGCTGACCATGCTGAGGAGCCGGCCGCTGTCGTCGTCGGGATCGAGACCGACCGGGGGCTGCTGGTCGGCGCGCTGACCGCTGCTGGCTACCAGGTCTATGGGATCAACCCGCTGGCGGCCAGCCGCTATCGGGAGCGCCATACCAGCTCGCGGGCCAAGTCTGACCGTGGGGATGCGCGGGTGTTGGCCGATCTGGTCCGTACCGACCGCCACCATCACCGGCCGGTGGCCGGGGACAGCGCCCAGGCCGAGGCGGTCAAGGTGCTGGCCCGTGCCCACCAGTCGCTGATCTGGGCCCGTCAGCGCCAGGTCAACGCGCTGCGCAACATGCTGCGGGAGTTCTACCCGGCCGCGCTGGTTGCCTTTGGCGCTGACTTGGCCAACCCCGAGGCGCTGGCGGTGCTGAGGGCCGCACCCACACCCGCCGGCGGACAGGCCCTGACCGTCGCCGAGCTCACCGAACGGCTGCGCCGAGCTGGCCGTCAGCGCAACCTGGGCCGGCGGGCCGGGCAGCTGCACCAGGCGCTGGCCAGCCCGCAACTGGCGGCCCCGCCGGTCGTGGCGGCCGCCTACGGCCAGGCCGTGACCGCCACCGTCAAGGTCATCGGTGAGCTCACCACTCAGATCAGTGCGCTGCAAACCGACCTCGCCAGCGCTTTTGAGATCCACCCGGACGCCGAGATCCTGCGTAGTCTGCCCGGACTCGGCGTGGTCCTCGGCGCCCGGGTGCTGGCGGAGTTCGGGGATGACCCGACCCGCTACCCCCACCCTACCGCCCGCAAGTCCTATGCCGGCACCGCCCCGATCACCCGTGCCTCTGGCACCCGAACCGTCGTCCTCGCCCGCCTGGCCCGCAACAAACGCCTGGCCGACGCCTGCTACCTCTGGGCCTTCAGCGCCCTGACCCGTTCCCCAGGCGCTCGGGCCTACTACGACCAACTGCGCAGCCGCGGCGCCACCCACCACCAAGCCCTCCGAGCACTGGCCAACCGTCTGGTCGGCATCCTGCACGGCTGCCTGCGCCACCACAGCCGCTACAGCGAGCGGCACGCCTGGCCCCAACCAACCCCACACCAACAAGCGGCTTGACACCCACCAGCCGTGGGATGTCTAGAACGGCGGGTCGTCGGGGTCCGCGCCGTAGACCTGGCGGCCTTCGATCCAGGCGGACTCGACCCGGGAGCGGGCGTCGAGGGGGTCGCCGGACCAGACGCACAGGGTGGCGTCCTTGCCCGGCTCCAGCGAGCCGAGGCGGTCCTCGAGGCCGAGGACGCGGGCCGGGGTGAGGGTGACGGCGCGGAGGGCGTCGGCCGGGTCGAGGCCCTCACGGACGGCCAGGGCGGCCTGGACGTGGAGGAGGTGGACGGGCACGACCGGGTGGTCGGTGATGATGCCGAGCTCGACCCCGGCGGCGGCCAGGCGGCCCGGGTTGGCCAGGGAGCGGTTGCGCAGCTCGACCTTGGAGCGGGAGGTCAGCAGGGGGCCGATCAGGACGGGCACCTGGCGCTCGGCCAGGCGGTCGGCGAGCAGGACGGCCTCGGTGCCGTGGTCGATGACCAGCCGGTAGCCGAACTCGTCGGCCAGGCGCAGGGCGGTGGCGATGTCGTCGGCCCGGTGGCAGTGCTGCCGCCAGGGGATCTCGCCCTCAAGGACCAGGCCGAGCGCCTCCCAGCGCAGGTCGCGCTCGAACGGCTCGTCGCCGTCGCGGTCCCGCTTGGCCAGGTAGTTGGCCGCCTTGACGAGGGCGTCGCGGATCACCGCGGCCGTGCCCAGGCGGGTCGAGGGCAGCTGCGTGCGGTCGCCGTACACCCGCTTGGGGTTCTCCCCGAGGGCCGACTTCATGCCGCTGGGGGCGCGCAGGACCATCTCGTCGACCGCCCGCCCGGCGCTGCGGACCGCGGCCGACTGGCCGCCGATGGCGTTGCCCGACCCGGGGTTGACGTTGACGGTCAGGACCCCGCCGGCCAGCGCGTCGGCGAAGCCGAGGTCGGCCGGGTTGATGGCGTCAAGGGCCCGCACGTGCGGGGTCACGGGGTCGGTGAGCTCGTTGGTGTCCTGGCCGGCCCACCCCTCGGCCTCCTCGTGGACGCCCAGGTGCACGTGGGCGTCGACCAGCCCGGGGAGGACGACCTTGCCGCGGGCGTCCACCCGCGCGGCGTCGGTGGGCACGCGCACGTCGCGGCCGACGGCCTCGATGCGCCCGTCGCGGACGAGGACGACCCCGTCCTCGGCGGGCGGCCCGGCCACGGGGACGACCCGTCCGCCCACGATGGCGATCGTGGCCGCCGGGGGTGGCTGGGTCATCCGGACAGGGCCCGGACGGTCCATTGCTCGCAGACGGTCTCGATGTACAGGTGGCCGAAGCCGCCCCGGCGGACGGGCGTGGTGCCGTTGTAGCGGACGGCTCTCTTCTCGATCTGGATCTCCTGCTGGAAGTCGCCGTCGCCGGTGATCTTGAAGTTCCCGCCGCCGTAGTCGCCGAAGTTGCTGCAGTCGAAGGCCCACTCGATGCGCCAGACCGGGGGCGCCTCGAAGCCCTCGCTCCGGAGCGTGCTCGCCTCGCTGGCGAGCTCCTCCCAGAGGATGTCGTAGGGCTTGCTGGTGGGCCCGACCGTCGTCTCGGGCTGGGTGGTGGTCGGGGGGGCCACGGTGGTGACGGGCGTGGCGGTGCTGGTGATGGCGGACGTGCCCGCCTCGGTGAACCCCCGCCAGCCGAGCACGGCCACGACCACGGCCAGCCCGATGATGCCGGCCAGAAGGTACGACCA
>DASUPQ010000732.1 GCA_036280995.1 Actinomycetota bacterium
CTCCTGGATGGTGGCCAGGTCGACGCCGAGCAGCTCCGCGCACCGCTCCAACGGCGCCGCGATCGGCCGGCCCAGGTCTGGGTCGTGCCAAGTCCCCACCCGAGCAGCCTATCGAACGAGTGTTCGAGATACTATCGGCAATGCTACCGACCGCATCCGGACGGGTCGTTGGGGCACATTGGGGGCACAGAGCACCGGTCTCCACGGGTCAACAGCAGACAATCCGGGTAAGGGATTGACCTGATAGAAGGCTAGTAGCTTGGCAGTGGTGATTTGCGTGATGTGTGGCTTGGGGTGATGGTTCGTGCGGTCCAGGGATACCGCCGCCGGAGGAGACCCAAGTGCGCAAGCGGCACATCGTGATGTTGTCGGAGCCCGAGCGCGCGCAGCTCCATACGCTGATCGGCCAGGGTGCTGCCCCAGCCCGCGCGCTGACCCACGCTCGCATCCTGCTCAAAGCCAACCAAGGCGAGGCCGGTCCCGGCTGGACCGACCAGGTAATCGCCGAGGCGTTGGAGGTCCACCCCGCCACCGTGGCCCGCGTGCGCCAGCGGTACGTCACCGCCGGGCTAGACGCTGCGGTGCATCGCAAGCCGCCCGCGCGCCAGTATCGCCGCAAGCTCGATGGGGAGCAGGAGGCCCGCTTGGTCGCGTTGGCGTGCAGCGCCCCGCCGGAGGGTCGCAAGCGGTGGACGTTGCGGCTGCTTGCCGACCGGCTGGTCGAGCTGGAAGTTGTCGAGGACCTCTCGCGTGAAACGGTGCGGCAGGTCTTGCAGCAAACCGGCTCAAGCCGTGGCTGACCCAGCGTTGGTGCATCCCGCCCGAGCAGGACGCCGAGTTCTGCTGGCGGATGGAGGACGTGCTTGGGATCTACACCCGGCCCTATGACCCACGCCGCCCGCAGGTGTGTCTGGACGAGACCAGCCGGCAACTGCTGGCCGAGGTGACTGCGCCGCTGCCAGCCGCGCCCGGCCGGCCAGTACGCCAGGATTACGAGTACGTGCGGCAAGGGGTGTGCAACGTGTTCCTGGTGTGCGAGCCGTTGCGTGGCTGGCGGCATGTGACGATGAGCGAGCGGCGGACCCGGATCGACTGGGCGCACTGCATCAGGGAGCTGGTCGATGTCCACTATCCCGACGCCGAGCAGATCGTGCTGGTGCAAGACAACCTCAACACCCACACGCCGGCGTCGCTGTATGCGGCGTTCGCGCCGGCGGAGGCCAAGCGGCTGGCCGACAAGCTCGAGCTGCACTACACGCCCAAGCATGGCAGCTGGTTGAACATGGCCGAGATCGAGCTGAGTGTGCTGGCCGGGCAGTGCTTGGACCGGCGGCTGGCCGACCGGGCGACCCTCACGCGGGAGGTCGCCGCCTGGGAGGCGACCCGCAACGCGACTGGCCGCGGCGTGGACTGGCGGTTCACCACCGAGGATGCCCGCATCAAGCTCAAGCACCTCTATCCTGCAATTCAGGACTGACAGCCCACTAGGGCGGCCCCGGGCAGCCCGGCCCGCCACGGTGTCCGCCGGTAGGGTCCGATGTGGTAGAGGGTGGTGCCCCAGGCGACCAGCACGGCGAAGGCGACAGGCCAGCGCAGCCAGCCCCTGGTGGCGGCGAACTCCTGGTCGAGGCCGAGCCATCCGGCCAGCCGCAGGCCGCCGCCGAGCAGGGGGCCGACCACCACCGCGGCAAGCAGGACCACGGCCACCGCGACCGCGCTCAACGCCAGCCCCAGGGCGGTCAGCCGCTGGTGGACCAGCGAGCGCCGCTCCTCCAGGTCATAGGCCAGGTCGAGGGCCCGGATGACGGCCACGAAGCCACGCGACAGCCCCCATAGGGCGAGCAGCGACGCCACCGTGAGCAGCCCGCCCCGCGGTCGCGCGAACAGCTCCCGGACGGCGGCGACCGCCCCGGCGGCCTGCTCGGTCAGGATCCGGTCGAGGAACGACAGGACCAGCTCCTCGGCCCGCCCGGCGAGATCGCCGCCGATCAGGCCCTCCAGGGAGCCGAGGGCGGCGGCCACGACGAGCAGGCCCGGGAACAGGCTGAGCACGCCGAAGAAGGCGACCTCGGCGGCCAGGCCGCCGACGCGGTCCTCGATGGACTGACGGACCACCCGCAGCACCACCGCGACCCCGTCGCGCAGCCACCCGGGCGCGCCCGCCAGGCGGCCGGCCGCCCAGTCCTGGAGGCGGCCGGCGGCCGCCCGGCCCGGGATCACGGCCGGGGTTCGGCGGGGGGCTGGCCGGCGGCCGGGGCCCGGGCGGCGGCCGCGGCCGC
>DASUPQ010000733.1 GCA_036280995.1 Actinomycetota bacterium
GCCAGCTCCCTGGTGTCGTCCGGCATTCGCCGCACCCCCTTCAGCGTCGCTGTGCCGTGATGAGCCAGGCGCGCGATTCGTAGGTGACGCCATCTGGCGTCTCGTGCGCCACCAGCGTGTCGCGCAGCCGCTGGAAGGCCTTGGCCCGCTCTCCTGAAGCGAGCTCGCCGGTCATCCAGGCGAGCAGCCGGCTGAGGACCTCATATCCCTCATCGACCGTGGCGCCGAAGTACATCGGCAGCTCGAGCGAGTCGATGCGGACATCCGCGAATCCGGCGTCGGTCAGGATCTGTTCCGTTCGAGACGGGTCGGCATGCGCGAAGGGGCTCGGTGCGTTGGGTGGAGGTGGGGCGAGCCCCCTGCCGAGGGTCAGCGCATCGACGAACGACAAGAACCATTCGTTGTGCTCCGGGGCCTGCCACGACACCAGCGCCAAGCGCCCTTTGGCTCGCATGGCGCGCGCGATGTTGGTGAAGGCCGCAGTCTGGTCGGCGAAGAACATCGCGCCGGTTCGGCTGATCGCGACATCGAACGATCCCGATTCGAAGGGATAGATCTGCGCGTCGCCTTGGACGAAGGTCGTGTTGGTGACGTCCTGCGCGGCTGCACGCGCCCGGGCGCGTTCGAGCATCCGCGCGGAGAGGTCGATTCCCACCGCCGCTCCCCGCTTGGCGGCTCGCGCCGCGTCCCTGGTCGAGTCGCCCGTGCCGCAGCCGATATCGAGGACTCGGGCCTCGGCCGTGAGCGCGACAGTCTCCATGAGCTTCGCCTGGTGCTGCCTGACCGAGGATTCGAACAACTCGGGGTAGCGCGCCCAGATCTCGCCCTCGTCTCCGTCCCACGCCTGTGCCTGGCTCTCGTTGCCCGGCGCGACGATGAGTTCGCTCGTCGGCATGATGCCTCCCGCGCTATAGTCCAGATGGGACTAACCGATACTCCCTAGGGGACCATATGTCAAGGCCGGAGCTGACGACGACCTCGTACGCGATCCTGGGCTTTCTCGCCATCCGACCATGGACGACGTACGAGCTCGCCCAGCAGATGCAGAGGACCCTCAACCACATGTGGCCGCGGGCTCGCAGCAAGCTCTACGAGGAGCCGAAGAAGCTCGTGGCGCACGGCCTGGCGACCGCCTCCAAGGACGCGGTCGGCCGACGCGCAAGGACGGTCTATGCGATCACGCCAGCCGGGCGCCGCGCGCTCGCCGCGTGGCTGCGCACCCCGAGCGACGACGGCATGGCACTGGAGTCCGAGTACCTCGTGAAGCTCTTCTTCGCCGACCATGGCCGGACACAGGACGCCCTCGCGACACTCCAAGCCACCAAGGCATGGGCGCTCCAGCAACTCGACGTCTTCGCCGAGGCGGCGCGCGTCTACCTGGCCGGTGAGGGTGCGTTTCGCGAGCGCGCGGCCGTGAACATGGTGGGTGCGCGGTTCATGGTCGACTTCTACGCGCTGGTCGCCGACTGGACCGACTGGGCCAATGAGGTAATGGCCTCCTGGCCCGATCACCCCAAGAACGCCGAGCCGGATTGGGAACTCATGGAGGAGATATATCGGCGGGCCCGTCCTGGGTCGACTCGGGTCGGACAGACGGGCGCTGGCGGTCATCCTCGGCGCCGTTCGATCCGCTAGGCCGCTTGCCCCGTGCGTCATGGGCAGCGCGCAGCAAGCGAAGGTTGGCGGCCGCGGCGCTAGGTCGCCTGGATGCTATCTGGTGATGACTGGTGGACTGCCACGCGGACTGCCATAACAGCCGGCTCATGAACTGGAGCTCACCTAGGCGAGGACGAAGTAGCGCAGCCACAGGTACGGCATGGAGATGGCCAGGGTGACCAGGGCGACCAGGGCGCCGTACTTGGTGAACTGGAGGAAGCTGATGCGGTGGCCGGCGCGTTCGGACAGGCCCAGAATGACCACGTTGGCGCTGGCCCCGATGGCGGTGGCGTTGCCGCCCAGGTCGGCGCCGAGGGCCAGCGACCACCACAGCACGGTCCCGTCGGTGCCGGGCGGGAGTTGGTCGACCAGGGTGCCGACGACCGGGGCCATGGTGGCCACGTAGGGGATGTTGTCGATCACCGCCGACAGCAGGCCAGAGACCCACAGCAGCAGGGTGGTGGCCAGCAGCAGCCGGCCGCTGGTGAGGTCGGCGGCGGCGTCGGCCAGGCGCTGGATGACGCCAACCTTGACCAGGGCGCCGACCATGATGAACAGGCCCATGAAGAAGGCCAGGGTGGGCCATTCGACCTCGCGCAGGAACACCGCCGGTGGGCGGTTGGCCAGCAGCAGTAGCACCCCGGCGCCGAGCAGCGCGACCACTGAGGGGTCGTAGTGGAGCAGGCCGTGGAGGACGAACCCGATGGTGGCGGCGACCCCGACGGCGAGCGAACGGATCAGCAGGCGCCGGTCCACGATGGCCTCGTGCTCGTCAAGGCGCATCAGCTCTTGGACGAGCTCGGGCCGGGAGGCGAACGAGGAGCGGAACAGCACCCGGCACAGGACCACGAACACGATCAACAGCAGCCCGATCAGCGGGGCCAGGTTGGCCAGGAAGTCGAGGTAGGTGAGGTTGGCCTGGCTGGCGATGATGATGTTGGGCGGGTCGCCGATGAGGGTGGCGGTGCCGCCGATGTTGGAGGCCAGGGCCAGGGTGATCAGGTAGGGGGCCGGCGGGAGCTCCAGGCGCTCGCAGATCAGGATGGTGACCGGGGCGACTAGCAGGACGGTGGTGACGTTGTCGAGGAAGGCCGAGGCGACGGCGGTGAGCACGACCAGGGCGGCCATGATCCGGTAGGGCTGGCCTCGTGCTTTCTTGGCCGACAAGATGGCCAGGTATTCGAACAGTCCGGTCTGCTTCATGATCCCGACCACGATCATCATTCCCAGCAGCAGGAAGATGACTTCCCAGTCGATGCCGAAGTCGGTGGAGTGGAAGGCGTCCTCGGAGGAGACCAGCCGCAAGGCCAGCATGAGGCCGGCGCCGGCGAGGGCGACCACGACCCGGTTGACCTTCTCGGTGGCGATCAGGGCGTAGGCCACCGCGAAGACGGTGACGGCCAGGGCCGTGCTCATGGCTGGAGGAGGCGGGCGAGCAGGGCCGAGCTGGTGATCCCGCCGACCAGCCGGCCGCCTTCGCGGACCGCCACCAGCGGCGCCCTGGCCCCAGCCATGGCCGCCGCGACCTCGATCAGGGTCGCGTCCCCGTCGACCTGGGGAATCTCGCTGCCGGCCTTGGCCAGCAGCTCGTCGGCCCGGCGGCCCTCCAGCCGCCGCCACAGCAGATCGGCGGCGCCCTCTTCCAGCACCTGAGCCAGCCTGGGGTCCTCAATGATGTAGCTGGGCAGCAACCGCGACAGCAGCCCGATGTCGGACACCACTCCCTGGAGCTGGCCCTGGCGTTCGATGAACACCACGTCCACCTCCTCCGTGGCCAGCACGCGGGCCACCTCAGAGGCGGGGGCGTCGGTGGGCAGCGACGGATAGGGAGCGGCCAGGTCGCGTGCTCGCATCAGGCTGCTCCTTCCTTGGGGGTGCCGCCGGGCCGGGCCGAGAACGGCAGGGCGCGGTGCAGCAGCAATGCCCCGACTGCGGCGGCCAGCAGCGACCCGGTCAGGATGCCGACCCGGGCCTGATCCTGGAGGGTGGGGTCCGGGTAGGCGAGGCTGGCGATGAACAGCGACACGGTGAAGCCGACCCCCGCCACCGCCGCGATCGCCACGACCTGGCGGCCGGTGACATCAGCGGGCAGGGTCCCAGCCCGAAGGCGTACGGCCAGCCAGGCGGCGCCGCTGATCCCGACCAGCTTACCCACCACGAGCCCGAGGACCACCCCGGCGGTGACCGGGGACCCCACCGCCTCAGCAAGCGACCCCCGGCTCAGCGGCACCCCGGCGTTGGCCAGCGCGAACAACGGGACAACCAACAAGCTGGTCCAGGGGTGCAAGGTGTGCTCCAGCCGCTCGGCAGCCGAGATCGTCTCCTGGACATGCTGCTTGACCCGGCGCACCACCGGGGCCGAGGGCTGGATGTCGTCACCGCCTAGCGAGACCGACAGGTGCCGAACCAGTGGGCGGGTCGGCATCAGCAGCCCCAGCGCAACCCCGGCGATGGTGGCATGCACCCCCGAGGCGTAGGTGGCCAGCCACACCCCGACGCCGAGCAGCACATGGATCGGCCACCACACCACCCCCACCCGGTGGAGCACGGCGATCACCGCCAGCAGCCCGACCGCAGCTCCCAGCGGGGCCCAGGCCAACCCGCCGGAGTAGAAGACGGCGATCACGATGATGGCCCCGATGTCATCCACGATGGCCACGCTCAATAGCAGCAGTTTGAGCCCAGAGGGGACCCGAGAACCGAACAGGACCAGCACCCCCAGGGCAAGGCGATATCAGTGGCCATCGGCACCCCCCAGCCCCGCTGCCCTCACCGCCCAGATTCAGCGTCAAGAACAGCAAGGCGGGCAGCACCATGCCGCCAAGAGCCGCCAACGCCGGCAGGGCGGCATTGCGGGCGCTGCGCAGCTCGCCCACGGCCAGCTCGCGCTTGATCTCCAAGCCGACGACGAAGAAGAACAGCGCCATCAACGCGTCGTTGACCCAGTGGCGCAGATCCAGCGCCAGGGTCCAGCGGCCCACCTCGAAGGCCAGCTCGGTCCCCCACAGGGCCTCATAGGCGCCGGCCCAGGATGAGTTGGCCCACAGCAAGGCCAGCACGGTGGCGGCCAGCAGGACCAGGCCACCGGTGACCTCGGTGTCAAGGAACTCGCGCACAGGAACGGCAAGCCGACGGGCGCCCGGGCCCTGACCGGCGCTCCAAGAACCTTCCACCGGCGGATGACCTGTCGGCACGAGACCTCCCCGATCGACAACGCAAAAGCTACATTGCCGACCAGGCTTCCCGGCGCACCGCCCACACTGTACCCGAGGAACACCGGCCGCTCCGCCCGGCCGCCACGACTCTGGCTGCCGAAGAATCGGCCACGGCACGGATGGAAACAGACCTGAGAAATGAACGACTCGGCTCAGTTGCAGCGTGGGATGGCGGCGTAGCCGCATGTTGGTTTCTGAGATTGCGCGCGAATGCGCGCCCGGCCCGAAGGGCCTGTCGTGGTACGGCAGGGGAATGACCGTACGCAACCCTCGATCGATAGGTCACGGCTGAGGTCCAGATAGCTCAGCGGCTTGTCGCCCTGGAGCCGTGTGTCGTTGACAGACTGGGCGCCGCGGGGCCTGTCAGCTGCGGTTCAAGGCCGCAACGACCAGGTCCGTGATCCGTTGGCGATGACCGAGACGGCCAGGATGGCGAGCTCGGCGGGTGAGAACAGCTGCCGGCTCTGCTCGCGGCGGGCCATGACGAACAGGAGCGCGTAGACCTGGCCCAGCCGGCGCAGCCGGTTGCCGGCCTCGTTCAGGTCGGCCTCGGTAAACGGCGCCCAGTCGGTGGCCAGGGTCACGGTGCGGCCG
>DASUPQ010000734.1 GCA_036280995.1 Actinomycetota bacterium
ATCAATGCCGCGCGTGGGGAGCTGGCCCAGCGGGGGGTGGAGGTCAGCGAGGTCCAGGAGTTCCCCTGGGGCTCCTTCGTGTTCTTCCAGGATCCGGACGGCAACCGCTGGTCGGTGCAGCAGCTGCCTGCTCGCGACTAATTGTGATTACCCGGCTAGGCCGTTTTCGCTGGTCAGGTTGCCTGAGACCGGCCGCCTTGGAAGCCAGACCCCCGACCTCGCCGCCCGTCGCCGACTCTGGCCGTGTTGCGTAACTCGTAACGATCTCGGGACGGTGGCTAGGGAGACTGTCACTGGCCACTGGGGGCTTCGCACTGGCGGCCGGTATGGCAGAGCAGGACGAGGGCGGCCCATGGTTGAAGAGTGCAGTTGATGACGGTGGCTCAGACCCCCCGGACTCGCAGCGGGCTTCAGGCCCGGACCACCGCTCGCCTAGCTTGGATGGCCTGCGGTTGGCACTGACGCTGCTGGCGGCGGGGCTGGTGCTGCTGTGGACTCGCCCGGATGGACCGGCGCCGGAGGGCTACGCGTCGAGGGCGGAACAGGCGATCAGCCTCGTGAGCCTGCTGGGACCGCCCCTGCTTGGTGGCCTGCTCGCGGCCCGGCGGCCCGCCAATCCGTACGGCTGGCTGTGGCTGGCCTATGGCTTGGGCTGGGCGGTCGTCGGCTTCACCAACGCCTATGCCATCTACGTGTCGGCCAGCGGCGGCGACGGGCTGCCGTGGTGGGCAGGCTCGATCGCCTGGACGGGCAACGTGGTGTTTGTGCCCCTGCTGGGCCTGACGACCTTGATTCTGCTGCTGTTCCCCGACGGGCGGCCGCCGTCTCGACGCTGGCGCTGGGTGACCCGAGCGATCGGGGTCACCGTCGTGGTGACCACGGTTGCCGGCGCCCTCCTTCCCGCGGACGAAGCTGACCCGATCGGGAATCCGCTGGCGGTCCAGGGCTCCATCGAGGCGCTCGCCGACACCGTCGCCAATGTTGGGATCACGACGTTGTTTCTGGCGATCCTGCTCTCGGCAGTGTTGCTGCTGCTGCGGTTCCGGCGAGCGAGGGGCCTGCAACGCCAGCAGCTGAAGTGGCTCGCCTACGGCGGGGGGTTCCTGGCGGCCTACATCCTGCTGGACATGATCAGTCAGGTACCCCCTGGGCTGGTGGACGCGCTGATCGAGGCGCTTACCTCTGGCGCCCTCTATGTCGGTGTGGGCGTGGCCGTGTTGCGCTATCGGCTGTACGACATTGACCGGCTGATCAACCGCACCCTGGTCTATGGGCTGCTCACCGCACCCTGGTCTATGGGCTGCTCACCGCCCTCCTCGCCGGCGTCTACGCCGCGATTGTGCTCGTCGTGGGCCAGGTGTTCGGCGGGGTCGGCGGAGAGCCCCCGAGCTGGGCGGTGGCCGGGGCCACGCTGGCGGTGGCCGCCTTGTTCCAGCCGGCCCGCCGCCGCATCCAGGCGGTCGTGGATCGGCGCTTCAACCGTCGCAAGTACGATGCGGCCAAGACCGTCGAGGCATTCAGCCGCCGACTCCGCGAGGAGGTCGACCTGGACGCGTTGTCGGGGGAGTTGCTGGGTGTGGTCGACCAGACGATGCAACCAACCCGGGCCTCGATCTGGCTCCGGCCAACCACCCGGTGAAGGCGCCTGAGGCAGCTCAGGCAGGGACAGAGCTGTCATCGCGCGACTCCGTCATCCGCCTAGTGTCGAGCTTCCAGTACGGCCCCGAGGGGAAGCTGGGATCGCCGGGCAGCAGGTCCCTGCGGAAGCGGCCGCGCAGCACCTGGGCGATGGCGGCGCACTCGGCGACGACCGCGTAGGTCCCGACTCCGGGAGGCTGCCGCGCCCCTGCGGAGGCTTGCCAACGAGGCAGGTGGTCACCCTGGACGGGCCTCACCCTCCGGCCGAGCTGGTACCGTCGCCGCCAGGCTTCGAGCTGCGGCGTCCTCGCCGGTGCGCCCTTGGCGTGCCCTAGTCTGGGCCGCGCTGGGGCCGCGAAGAGCCGATGCCGGCAATTCGCCGCAAATCCAGGGAGCGGCCTGCCAGTTCTTTAGGCCTCGGTCGAGGTCGGCGTCCTTGGTAGCTGTCCGCCTGACCGTGCAGCGGTGCGGTCGTCCGTCCGACGGTGGAACCGGATCGGCCCGAGCGGCATGTTAATGGTGGACCGGACCGCCGAGCCGAGCCGATGCCGATGGGCGATGACAGCTTCGCCGCCTTCTACACCGCCTCCTACCAGCGGCTGCTCGGGCAGCTGTTCGCCGTCACCGGCGACCTGTCCGAGGCCGAGAACCACCTCCAGGAGGCGTACGCCCGCGCCTATGTCCGCTGGGCCCAGGTGTGCGCCTACGACCGCCCGGAGGCGTGGGTGCGGCGGGTGGCGCTGAACCTGGCCGCCCTGGCCGCCAGACGGCTGCGTCGCCGGGCCGTGGCGCTGCTGCGACTGGGCCCGCCGCCGGCGGTGCCCGAGCTGAGCCCCGAGCTGCTGGACCTCCACAACGCGCTGCGTGCCCTGCCGCTCGGCCAGCGGCAGGTGATCGTGCTGCACCATCTGGCGGGCCTGCCGGTCGAGGAGGTGGCCCGCGAGCTGCGGGTGCCGACCGGGACGGTCAAGTCCCGGCTGGCCCGCGGCCGCCGTGTCCTGGCCCACGCGCTCGCCACCGACCGGCCGGAGGTTTCGCAAGGATGAACGACCTGGACGCACGACTGGAGCGGCTCGCCGCCGAGGCGACCAAGCACGCCACACCCCCCGACCTGCAGGTCATCGTGCGGCGTGCGCGGCATCGGCGAGCCCGCTCCCGACCCATGCTGGTTGGCACGGTCGCCCTGGTCGCGGTGCTGGCCGCCGCGGTCGCCTTGGCTGCCGTCCGCGGCCAGGATCCGGCCCTGGTCGGCCCCTCCGCCACCACGCTGCCCACGCCCGGCACGGTCTCCACCAAGGGCTGGAAGTCCTACACCGACACGACCGGCAACCTCCGCTTCCGCTACCCGCCCGACTGGCGGATCGTGCCGTACCCGATACGCGGCGGGAAGGGGGAGCGGTACCTGACCCTGGTCCCGCCCGGGATCGCGGTCCCGGCAATGCCGCCGGCGGCATTCGAGGTCTCGTGGCAGGTCGGCCGGTCGTTCTGGATCGGCGAGAACTGGGTGGGGGGGACCACCAGCCTGGGCCGGCTGCCCAACGGCCGACCCTACCTGCGGACCGTCAGCGACCGCATGGCCGATGACCGGTACCACTTCGCGGGCTGGTCGATCGACTGGGGCCGCCCGTGCCTGACGGGCGCGGCCCGCTGCGTGCCCCACAGCGTCGGGTTCGGGATCCGCGCGGACGGCCGGCGACTGTGGGACCGCTACCGGGCGGTCGCCGAGACGATCCCCACCACGGTCGAGCAGCTGCGGCCCACCGCGCCCACGGTGGGGGACACGAGCCTGCCGGCCTGCAACCCCGACCAGTGGCGGCTGGTCTGGGTGGAGGAGTACGGCCTGGCCGACGGCTACCAGGGGACCGTCCTCCAGGGCGGCGTGCGCTACCGGCAGGGACCACGCTGCCACCTGCGGCTCACCCTGCGCCTGGCGGTGACCGACACCGCGGGTCGGCCGCTGCCGGTCAGGGGCAACCCGGCCAGCACCACCGTGGAGGGCGACCTGCCGGTCGACGGCATCCAGCGGCTCAGCGGGTCGTGGGTGATCGGCGGCGCGATGATGTGGCGCTTCCTCTGGCGCGAGTGGTGCAACCGCGGGCTGCCCCAGGCCAGCCTGCGGGTCACCGCTGAAGGCGGCGCCAGCCTCACCGTTCCCGGGATGGACCCGGCCCCGGACGAGACCCCGCCAAGGGTCTCGGGTCCGGGGCCCTGCCAGGACCGCGGCCGGCCCTCGACGGTCGCCGGCTGGCCGTCGTGACCCCGGCCTAGGGCACCTCGGTGGTGGCGTCGGGTCCAGGACGAAGGTTTCCGCGGCTACCAGCGCGACCGGCGGGGCAGGTTCACCAGCGGCCCCCCCGATCCCTTGCCCCACCCCCCACGCCGGGGCCGTGGCGGACGCCATCGACTGGTTCCGCCAGCAGCGATCACCAGGGGCTGTGTGCACCATCTACCCGAGCCTGAAGGCGGCCGCGTCGGGTTCGGGGACCCAGTGGTTTGGCGGGGGCTCGAGCCAGCGTTCGTGGCGGGCGAGCT
>DASUPQ010000735.1 GCA_036280995.1 Actinomycetota bacterium
GGCGACGGCCCGGTGGCCGAGGCCCCGCCCGCCGACCCGGTCCTGGTCGAGGATCTCAAGGACGTGTTCGAGGGCGCCGAGCGGCACCAGGCCCTCGACGAGCTGGCCCGGCTGCTGGAGGAGCGGCCCGAGGACGAGGCCGCCCTGGCCCGGTTCCAGGCCCTGATGAAGGAGCTGGCCGGGGAGCCGGACGCCGAGCCAGCCGACGAGGACCAGGGCGAGCTGGCCCTGCTCACCGACGACCCCGAGGAGGTGTTCGGGCGCTTCGCCGACGCCGTGCCCCGCGGCGGCGGCGGCCCGGCGGCCGGCTTCGGCGACACCTTCGGGCGGCTCTGGGACGGCGCCAAGGAGGCGCTGCGCCAGCTCACCTACTTCGAGATGAAGAAGCGGGCCGGGGTGGTCGGCAAGGAGGGCCTTGGCCCGCTGCTCGGCCGCATCCACCGGGCCGACCCCGACGTTCGCATCCACCTGATCGGGCACAGCTTCGGAGCCCGCCTGGTCTCCTTCGCCCTGGCCGGCCTGCCCGACGGCGACTCCCCGGTCAAGTCGCTGTACCTGCTCCAGGGCGCGTTCTCGCACTTCGCCTTCGCCGACGCCCTGCCCATGGACCGCTCCCGCGGCGGCGCCCTCAAGGGCATGGCCGCCCGGGTCGACGGCCCGCTGGTGGCCTCGTTCACGGACCACGACACCGCCGTCGGCAAGCTCTACCCGCTGGCCTCGCTGAGCTCCCGGGACGACGCCGCCGGCCTGGAGGACCGGCTGTACCGCTGGGGCGGGATCGGCCACGACGGCGCCCAGGCGGTCGACGCCACCGTGGCCGGCCTCGGCCCGGTCGGGACCGGCTACCCCTTCCAGCGGGGCCGCTTCGTCAACCTCGACGGCAACGCCATCGTCAACCGCGGCGGCCCGCCGGCCGGCGCCCACTCCGACATCTTCCATCCCGAGCTGGTCTGGGCCGGGCTGGCCGCGGCCGGTCTCGTCACGGCCACCTAAACCCGGCGTCCCCTACCAGCGGTTCTGCCTCCGCGAGTACCGCGGGGTGGTGGAGCCGGCCCACGCCCCTGTCCGGGAAGCGGCCGGATCAAGGTCGACCCGGCCGCATCCTGCGGATCCGGCTCGGCTAGCTCACCACTCGAACTCGCCCGAGGACCGGCCGGTGCTGGGGTTGCCGAGGCCGGTGCCGGGCTGGGCGCCGGGGTTCGGCTGGCGCGGCGGGGAGATCGTCGGGCCGGTGGCGCCGCTGTCGCGGGGCGAGGCCTCCAGCAGGGCCGGGGTGTGCCAGGTGTCGCCGACCAGCTCCAGCACCGGCCGCCAGGCCGGGGTGGCCCTGGCCACCGCCTTGGACTGCATCAGCTCCTCGAGCTCCTCGCCGGCGACCTCGTCCTTCTCCAGCAGCCGCTCCGACAGGGCCCGCACGGCCGGCTCGTTGGCCCGCAGCAGCTCGACCGCCTGCTGCTTGGCCTCGGCCAGCAGCTCGCCGATGGCCTTGCGGCTGTCGGGGTTGCCGAGGATGGCGGCCAGCGGCCCCTCGTTGTAGGGGGTCTGGGGCAGCACCCCGTAGGAGACGAGGTCGTCGCCCATGGCCAGCAGGCCCAGCATGATGGCGGCCTGCCGGGTGGCGTGGCGCAGGTCGGAGCTGGGCCCGGTGGTGGTCTCGCCGAACCAGATCTCCTCGGCGGCCAGCCCGCCGAGGGCGACCACGATGTCGCGGCGCATGTCCTCGCGCAGCTCGGTGTGGCGCTCCTCCAGCGGCGTCCGGTAGACCACCCCGAGGGTGTCGCGCCGCTTGATGATCGAGGCCACCTGGATCTGGTCGTCCAGCTCCAGGATGTAGGCGAGCACGGCGTGGCCGGCCTCGTGGAAGGCGGTCATCTGGCGGTCCCGGGCCGAGGTCTTGGTCGCCTCCTTGAGGCCGATCTCCTCGGTCACCTTGGCCGTCCACAGGTCGTCGAAGTTGAGCTTCTCGCGCCCGTCGACCAGGGCGAAGATCAGCGCCTCGTTGACCAGGTTCTTGATCTGGGCCGGGCTGAACCCGTAGGTCGCCCTGGCCAGCCGCGAGATGTCGACCGGGTCGTGGGGCACCTTGTCCAGGTAGTACTGGAGGATGTCCTCGCGGCCCGGCCCCGAGGGCAGGCCGACGTGCAGCTTGCGGTCGAAGCGGCCCGGCCGCAGCAGCGCCGGGTCAAGGGTCGAGGCCTGGTTGGTGGCCCCGATGACCATGACGTTGTACTGGGGGATCTTGGGCTTGCCGAGGTGCAGGATCCGCTTGACGTGCCGCCACAGCCCCTTGGGCATGATCATGCCGTCCATCTGGACCAGCAGCTCGTTGACGTACATGCCGGCGCCGCCCATGCCCATGCCGCCCATGATGATCCGCAGCGGCCCCTTGGCCAGCCAGTGGCGGGTGGTGTCGGCGGGCTCGCTGGCGGTGGAGACCGCCCCGCGGGTCCCGCCCACCGCGTCCAGCTCGTCCAGGAAGATCACGGCCCCGCCGTACTTGCGCGACAGCTTCCGGGCCTTCTTGAACAGGCGCATGATGCGCAGGTTGCCAACGCCCATGAACATGTTGTTGAAGCTGGTCCCCGAGGCGTACACGAACGGCACGTTGGCCGACCCGGCGATCGCCTTGCCGAGCAGGGTCTTGCCCGTGCCCGGCGGGCCCTCGAACAAGATCCCGTGGGGCGGGTAGCCGCCGGCGTCGCGGAACTTCTTGAACCCCTGGAACAGGGTGAGCGCTTCCTTGGTCGACTCGACGATCTCGGGCTGGCCGCGGACGTCGTCGAAGCTGACGTCGTACTCGCGCGGGTAGATGACGTAGGTCTGGCCCCGGGCCAGGAACCAGAAGATGGCGACGAACTGGATCAGCACGATGGCCACGAACAGGGCCAGGGTGACGATCGCGCTGATGATCGCGAACGGCAGGGCCCTGGTCGTCGCCCACAGGTCGAACTCGGGGGCCAGGGGGTGGTCGTTCTTGATCAGGTAGCTGCGGAACTCGGGCCCGACGCGGGGGTCACCGCCCAGGATGTTCCACCAGTCCAGACCCCGGTTGGACTTGTACATCCAGTACAGCACGGGGATGAACAGGATGTAGATGATGGCGAAGATCAGCAGCCGCCGACCCCATGTCTTCAGCGTGTAGCGAAGTGGCTGACTCACGGACCCGCCTTCCTGACACGACTCGCCTTGCCGACCTGGTCACGCTGCCTACGAGTATGACCCGCGACCTCTGATACCGCTATAGCGGGGGGTCACCCTCTGGTCGGGCGTGGGGGACAGCGCCTAGACTGCCAACCTGACGATCCCCGAGGAGGTTCCTTCGCCCGTGCCCGGCCTCGCGGTCATCGCCCACACCGTCTGGGGCGCAGCCGGGCCGAGCCTCCACGACCCCCGCAACCGTCTCGGCGACGCCCTCGGCCGCCGCCTCGACCTGGCCGTGGCCGTCGAGAGCGGGCGCATCACCGCCGTCGTCCCCGCCGCCGAGGTGGCCGCCCTGGGCGCGGACCGGGTGGTCGACCTGGGCGACGCCACCCTGATGCCCGGGTTCGTCGACGCCCACGTGCACCTGTCGGCCACCGGCCTGGCCGGCCACGGCGCCGACCTGCGCCAGGCCCGCTCGGCGGCCGAGGTCCTGGAGCGGGTCCGGGCGGCCGCGGCCCGCGACGGCGCCGACGGCCTGCTCTGGGGCGACGGCTACGACGAGACCCGCTTCGAGGTCCCCGAGCTGCCCACCCCGGCCGAGCTGGCCACGGCGGCCGGAGGCCGCCCGCTGTACCTGTCGCGGGTCGACGGCCACCAGGGCCTGGCCACCCTGGACGTGCTCGGCGACTCGGGCGCGCTGGAGGCGGCCGGCTGCGACCGCGACCCCGCCGGCGCCCCCACCGGGGTGACCCGGGGTGAGGCCAACCACCTGGCCCGGCGGTTCGCCCTGGCCACCCTGCCCAGGGCCACCCTGCTGGCCGCCCAGGACGCCGCCCTCTGTCAGGCGGCCCGGCGGGGCGTGACCTGCGTCCACGAGATGGGCGGGCCCGACATCGCCGGCAAGCGCGACTTCGAGCTGCTGCTCGACCGGGTCGAGGCCCTGCCCATCGAGGTCATCGGCTACTGGGGCGACCGCGACCTGGACTACGTGGCCGAGCGCAAGCTGGCCCAGGTGGGCGGCGACCTGTTCCTGGACGGATCGCTCGGCTCCCACACCGCCGCCCTGTCCACCCCCTACGAGGACCGGCCCGACACCAGCGGGGCCCTGTACCACGACGACCAGGAGCTGGCCGAGCTGTACGTGCGGGCCAGCCAGGCCGGGATCCAGGTCGGCGTCCACGCCATCGGGGACGTGGCCATCGGCCAGGCGCTGCGCTGCGCCCGGCGGGCCATGAAGGCCGTCGGGCCGACCGCCTTCCGGGGCTGCCGGCACCGGATCGAGCACGTCGAGCTGCTCGGCGCCGACGGCGCCGACCGCATGGCCGAGCTGGGGCTGGCCGCCAGCGTGCAGCCGGCCTTCGACGCGGCCTGGGGCGGGAGCGACGGCATGTACGCCCGCCGCCTCGGCCCCCGGCGGGCCAAGAGCATGAACCCGTTCGCCGACCTGTGGCGGCGCGGGGTGCCGACCGGCGGCTCCTCCGACTCCCACGTCACCCCGCTCGACCCCTGGCACGGGGTGGCCGCCGCCGTCCACCACCACCGGCCCAGCCAGCGCCTCGGGCTGCCCGTGGCCCTTGAGGTGTTCACCCTCGGGGGCAGGATCCTGGCCCGCCAGGAGCGGATCAGCGGCACCATCGAGCCCGGCCAGCGGGCCGACCTGACCGCCTTCGCCGGCGACGTGCTCGCCGCCGACCCGGCCGACCTGGAGGGCGGCGAGGCGATCTTCACCATGGTCGCCGGCCGCCTCGCCCACGGGCCCGACGAGCTCCACGTCGAGGCCGCCCGGAGCTTCGGCGGCTGGACCTGAACACGCAGGTAGACTCGTCTCCGAACCGCACCGCACGGCCCCGCGTCTTCCATCGAAGGGAGCCCCCCATGGCCAAGTTCCGAGTCACCTACGCCACCCTCTCGGCCGACAACGAGGAGCTCCACGCCGCCTACGAGGAGGGCGTGAAGACCGCCCGGTCATGGGTCGGCCAGACCATCCCGACGGTGGTCGACGGCGAAGCCCGCACCGACGGCGAGCCGTTCAGCCTGTCCAGCCCCAACGACGCCGGCCTGGAGCTGGCAGCAGTCCACTCGGCCACCGAGCGCGACGTCGACGACGCCGTCCGGGCCGCCCAGGCCGCGTTCCCCGCCTGGGCGGCGACCCCGTGGGCGGAGCGGGTGGCGCTGCTGCGCCGGGCCGCCGACCTGATCAGCGAGCGCTCCAACGAGCTCGCCGCCCTGATGACCATGGAGGTCGGCAAGAACCGGCTGGAGTCCCTCGGCGACGTCGAGGAGGCGGCCGACCTGATCCGCTACTACTGCCAGCAGCTGGCGGACAACGACGGCTTCGCCCACAAGATGGGCCAGCTGTCGGCCAACGAGCACACCCGCTCGGTGCTCAAGCCGTACGGCGTGTGGGCGGTCATCAGCCCCTTCAACTTCCCCATGGCCCTGGCCGCCGGGCCGGCCGGGGGCGCCCTGGTCGCCGGCAACACCGTCGTCCTCAAGCCGTCCCCGCAGGGCTCGTTCACCGGCTACAAGCTGTACGAGTGCCTGCGCGACGCCGGCCTGCCGGCCGGGGTGTTCCACTTCCTGCCCGGCGGGGACGAGGTCGGCAAGCTGGTCGCGGGCCACGAGGGCGTCGACGGCATCACCTTCACCGGCAGCTACGAGGTCGGGATGAAGATCTACCGGCAGTACTCCAAGGGCCTGCCCCGGCCGGCGGTGTGCGAGATGGGCGGCAAGAACCCGGCCATCGTCTCGGCCAAGGCCGACCTCGACCTGGCCGCCGAGGGCGTGCTCCGCTCGGCCTTCGGCTTCTCCGGGCAGAAGTGCTCGGCCTGCTCGCGGGTGTACGTGGAGCGGGCCGTGGCCGGCGAGTTCACCGGCCGCCTGGCCGACCGGGCGGCCCAGCTGCGGGTCGGCGACCCGCTGGACCGCGAGGTCTACATGGGCCCGGTGATCGACCGGGAGGCCGTGGAGCGGTTCAAGGAGGCGGTCAAGGAGGCCCGCAAGGAGGGCCGGGTCCTGGCCGGCGGCGAGGTCCTCACCGACGACCTGCCCAAGGGCAACTACGTCGCCCCGACCGTGGTCGGCGACCTGCCGACCGACCACCGGCTGTTCAAGGACGAGCTGTTCGTGCCGTTCGTGGCCGTGGCCCCGGTCGATTCCCTGGACGAGGCGCTGAAGCTGGCCAACGACACCGAGTACGGCCTCACGGCCGGCTTCTACTCCGCCGACCAGGCCGAGGTCGACCAGTTCCTGGACCGGATCGAGGCCGGGGTCGTCTACGTCAACCGCAAGGCCGGCGCCACCACCGGCGCCTGGCCGGGGGTGCAGCCGTTCGGCGGCTGGAAGGGGTCGGGCAGCTCCGGCAAGGCCGGCGGCGGCCTCTACTACGTCCAGCAGTTCATGCGTGAGCAGTCCCAGACGGTGATCGCTTGACCCAGCCTGCGACCCGGAGGGGCCCGGGGAACCCCGAGGGGGTGCCCCGGTGAATCAATGGCTGGACCCGGCCCGGCCGGTGCCGGACCTCAGGACCGAGGTGCCGGGGCCCGAGGGCCGCAAGGTGCTGGCCCGGGACGCGGCCGTCACCAGCCCGTCGCTGCCCCGGGCGTACCCGATGGTGCCCCGGCGGGGGAGCGGCGCCCTGATCGAGGACGTCGACGGCAACCTGTTCCTCGACTTCAACGCCGGCATCGCCGTCTGCTCGACCGGCCACGCCCACCCGCGGGTGGTCGAGGCGGTCGGCCGCCAGGCCGCGGACCTGCTGCACTACTCGGCCAGCGACTTCTACCTGCCCGTCTACTCCGAGTACGCCGAGGCCCTGGCCGCGACCGCGCCCATGCCCGGCCCGGTGCGGGCCTTCCTCACCAACTCCGGCACCGAGGCCGTGGAGGGGGCCCTCAAGCTGGCCCGGGCGGCCACCGGCCGCCAGTACGTGGTCAGCTTCTACGGCGCCTTCCACGGCCGCAGCTACGGCTCGGTCAGCCTGACCGCCTCCAAGGCCAAGTACCACGCCGGATTCGGACCGCTGCTCCCAGGGGTGCTGCACGCCCCCTACGGCTACTGCCACCGCTGCCCGCTCAACCTCACCTTCCCCGACTGCGGCCACGCCACCGTCGACTGGCTGGAGCAGACCCTGTTCCGCTACGAGGTCGACCCCGACGAGGTCGCGGCCGTGTTCGTCGAGCCCATCCAGGGCGAGGGCGGCTACATCACCCCGCCGCCGGGCTGGCTGGCCAAGCTCAAGGCGCTGTGCCAGCGCCACGGCATCCTGTTCGTGGCCGACGAGGTCCAGTCGGGCATGGGCCGCACGGGGAGGATGTGGGCGGTCGAGCACGCCGGGGTCGAGCCGGACGTGCTGATCGCGGCCAAGGGGATCGCCTCCGGCCTGCCCCTTGGCGCGTTCATGGCCCGCGACGAGCTGTGGCGCTGGCCCAAGGGCGCCCACGGCTCCACCTACGGCGGCAGCCCCGTCCCCTGCGCCGCCGGCCTGGCCACCCTGGAGGTCCTGCGGGACGAGAAGCTGCTCGACAACGCCACCGCCCAGGGCGAGCTGCTGCTGGAGGGGCTGGAGCGCCTCCGGACCCGCTTCGGCTGGCTGGTCGAGGACGTCCGCGGCGTCGGGCTCATGCTCGGGGTCGAGTTCCCCACCGGGGAGCTGGCCGAGGAGGTCCAGCTGGCCTGCTTCCGCCGCGGCCTCCTCGTCCTGGAGGCCGGCGAGAGCGCCGTCCGCCTCTCCCCGCCCCTGGTCGTCACCGCCGACCAGTGCCACACCGCCCTGCGCCTGTTCACCGAGGCCGTCGAGGAGGTCGCGGCCGGCGCGGCCGCGACCGCTACGTCATCGCCTGAACGAGCAGAGGGGCCATGAGCCAGAGCAAGGTCGCCTCCATGCGCGACGCCGTCGCCGAGCTGGTCCGCGACGGCGACACCCTCGCCATCGAGGGGTTCACGCACCTGATCTCGTTCGCGGCCGGGCACGAGGTGATCCGCCAGCGCCGCCGCGACCTGACCCTGTGCCGGCTCACCCCCGACGTGGTCTACGACCAGATG
>DASUPQ010000736.1 GCA_036280995.1 Actinomycetota bacterium
CGACCACCGGGACCCTGGCCGACGAGGGCGCGGCCCTGCTCGTCTGGACGACCCAGCCGTGGACGCTGGTCCCCAACGTCTCGGTGGTGGTCGGCCCCGAGATCGACTATGTGCTGGTGGAGGCGACCGGGGAGGACGGCCGGGCGCGCCGGCTGGTGGTGGCCCGGGACGCGGTCGCCAGGGCGGTCGGCGAGGACGCGCGGGTGCTGCGTCCGGTGCCTCTGGAGGAGCTGCTCGGCACCCGCTACCAGCGGGCCTTCGACCTGATCCCGGTGACCGAGGAGGAGGCGGCCCGGGGCTGGACGGTGGTGGCCGACGAGTACGTCACCACCGGGGACGGGTCGGGCCTGGTCCAGACCTCCCCCGCCTACGGCGCCGAGGACCTGGCCGTGGGCCAGCGCTACGGCACCCCGGTGCTCCACCCGGTCGGCCCGGACGGGAAGTTCGGGCCGGAGACGGGCTGGCTGGCCGGCCGCTTCGTCAAGGCCGCCGACGCCGACCTGGTCGAGGACCTGCGCCGGCGGGGGCTGCTGTGGCGGGCCGAGACCCACAGCCACGCCTACCCGTTCTGCTGGCGCTGCGGGACCCCGCTGATCTACTACGCCCTGACCTCCTGGTACGCCCGGACCACGGCCAAGAAGGACCGGCTGCTGGCCGAGAACGCCCGCATCGGCTGGCGCCCCGAGCACATCCGCGACGGCCGCTTCGGCGACTGGCTGGCCAACAACGTCGACTGGGCGCTGTCGCGGGCCCGCTACTGGGGCACCCCGCTGCCGCTCTGGCGCTGTGCGGACGGGCACGTGACGGCCGTCGAGAGCCTGGCCGACCTGTCGGCCAGGGCCGGCCGCGACCTGTCCGGGCTCGACCCGCACCGGCCGTTCGTGGACGAGGTCGCCTTCGCCTGCCCGGACTGCGGGCAGGAAGCCCGCCGGGTCCCCGACGTGCTCGACGCCTGGTTCGACTCCGGGTCGATGCCGTTCGCCCAGTGGGGCTACCCGCACAGCCCCGAGGGCCGGGCCGCCTTCCAGGCGCAGTTCCCGGCCGACTTCATCTCCGAGGCCATCGACCAGACCCGCGGCTGGTTCTACTCGCTGCTGGCCGTGAGCACGCTGCTGTTCGACCAGACCTCGTACCGCAACGTGGTCTGCCTTGGGCACATCGTGGACCGCGAGGGCCGCAAGATGTCCAAGAGCCTCGGCAACGTGCTCGACCCGTTCGAGCTCCTTGACCGCTACGGGGCCGACCCGCTGCGCTGGTTCATGCTGGCCGCCGGGTCGCCGTGGGTGTCGCGGCGGCTGTTTCCCCAGGCGATCGAGGACATCACCCGGTCGTTCTTCCTCACCTTGTGGAACACCTACAGCTTCTTCTGCCTGTACGCCCGGCTTGAGGGGTTCGACCCGGCACGCCCGGGGACCGGGGCGGCCGCCGGCCGCACCCCGCTCGACCGCTGGGTCCTGGCCGAGCTGGCCGACACCGTGGAGCAGGTCACCCAGAGCCTGGACGACTACGACGCCACCGGCGCCGCCCGGCGGCTGGCCGCCTTCGTCGACGACCTGTCCAACTGGTACGTGCGGCTGTCGCGGCGGCGCTTCTGGCGCGGCACCGGCGCCGACGCCGACGCCGCCTTCGCCACCCTCTGGACCTGCCTGCGCACGGTGACGCTGCTGCTGGCCCCGTACGCGCCGTTCACGGCCGAGGAGCTGTGGCAGGGGCTGGTGGTGTCGGTCGACCCCGAGCAGCCGGACTCGGTCCACCTGGTCGACTGGCCCGAGCCCGACCGGGCGGCCGCCGACCCGGAGCTGGCCGCGGCCATGGCCGAGGTCCGGCGGCTGGTCGGCCTGGGCCGCCAGGCCCGCACCGAGGCCAAGCTCAAGATCCGTCAGCCCCTGGCCAGGGCCCTGATCGGCGTGCCCGACCCGGCCCGGGCCGGGGTGGCCGGGCTGCTCGACCTGGTCGCGGCCGAGCTCAACGTCAAGGAGGTCGGCTTCGCCGAGGGCGAGGCCGGGCTGGTCGCCTACAAGCTGGCCCCGAACTTCCGGGCGCTGGGGCCCCGGTTCGGGCGCGACGCCCAGGCGGTGGCCGCCGCCCTGCGCCAGGCCCCGGCCGAGCTGGCCGCCGAGCTGGCCCCGCGGCTGCGGGCCGGCGAGCGGGTCGAGCTGGCCGTGGACGGGCTGGGCACGGTCGAGCTGGGACCGGACGAGGCCGGGGTGGTCGAGGAACCGGTGATCGGCTGGCGGGTGGCCCGCGACGGCGCCACCGTGGTCGCCCTCGACCTGGAGCTCTCGCCCGAGCTGCGCCGCGAGGGGCTGGCCCGCGACCTGGTCCGGGCCGTGCAGGACCTGCGCAAGGCGGCCGGGCTGGCCGTCGACGACCGGATCGAGCTGGCCGTCAAGGCCGACGGGGAGGCCGCGGCCGCGGTCGCCGCCCACCGCGACTACCTGCTGGGCGAGACCCTGGCCACCAGCCTGCACGCCGCCCCCCGGGGCGACGGCCACGACACCCGGGTCGACCTGGACGGCCAGGAGGTCCGCATCTGGCTGCGGCCGGTCCGGGAGGGGGCGCGGGGGTGAGCGGCCGCGGGCCAACTGATCCACCTCCCGCCCGGGGGCCGGGGCGTCTGGACGACCTGGGGGACCTGCTGCCGGCGGCGCGGTCGCTGTGGCGGTACGTCTGGGCCGGGCCGAACAGCCTGGTCGGGTTGGTGGGCGGGCTCACCACCGGGACCCGGCCGGTGCGCTGGCGGGGGGTGCTGCTGTTCGAGGACGCCCGCGGGGGCCTGGCCCGGTTCCTGCGCTGGCGCGGGTTCGCGGCCATCACCCTCGGGCACGTGATCGTGACCAACCGGCGCCTGAATGACGGGCTGCTCGCCCACGAGCTGGAGCACGTCGCCCAGGCCGAGCGCTGGGGGCCGCTGTACTACCCGGCCTACCTGCTCGGGAGCGTCCGCGGGTACCGGCGCAACCCGTTCGAGCGCGCCGCCCGGCGGGCGGCCGACACCGTCCTGGCCGCCCTGGAGGAGCGCACCAAGGGCCGGCGGGGCTAGTCAGCGGGCCCGGCGGCGGCGCAGGGCCGTCACCAGCAAGGTGAGGGCGACAAGGTCGATGGCCAGCGACGCCCAGACGAGGCCGAGGCCGTCGGTGCGGAACAGCGACGCGACCAGCAGGCCCAGGGACAGCGCCAGGGCGAGCAGGGCGCCGGCGACCACCGGGCGCGCTACTGGACCGTTCTAGCGATGACCGTGCGGCCGTCAGTCGTCGTGCCGCAGGCGGTCGACGCGGTCGCGGCCGTTGTGGCCGAGCTGGTCCGAGCTGGAGTCGCGCAGGGCCGAGTAGGAGCTCTGGCGCGCCCCGGTCGACAGGGCCGGCAGGTCCTCGGCGCCCGGCAGGGGCCGGGAGTTCCCGCCGAGGCCCGGCGGCTGCGGCGGGGCCACGGGCCCGGACGGGGCCGCGTCCTCGAGCGCCTTGAGCTGGCCCTCGACGAAGCCGCGGAGCCGGGCGCGGTAGTCGCGCTCGAACGCGCGCAGGGCCTCGATCGAGCTCTCCAGCTCCTGGCGGCGCCGGGCCACCTGCTCGGTCGCCTGGGCGATCTGCATGCGGGCCTGCTCCTCGGCCACGCGGGCGCGGGCCTCGGCCGACTGGATCCGCTCCTTGTAGCGGGTCTCCAGGCCCTCGGTGAGCTCGCGGGCCCGGGCCTGGGCGGCCTCGGTGACCTCGCGGGCCCGCATCTGGGCGGCCTCGGTGACCTCGCGGGCCCGCATCTGGGCCTGCTCGGTCATGTTCTTGGCCCGCGCCTCGGCCTCGGCGACCATCGACTTGGCCTTGACCTTGGCCTCCTCGACCGTCTGGTCGGCCATCCGCTGCGCCATCACCAGGGCCCGGGCGATGGCCTCCTCGCCACCTGCGCCACCGCGGGACTCGGCAACCACCGGCTGGGGCTGCGGAGGCGGGGGCGGGGGCGCCTGCTGCACCACCGGCGCCGGCTGGGGTGGCGCCGCGCTGGAGGCCTGCTCCCGGAGGCGGGCGATCTCGTCCTGCATCCGGGTGAACTCCTCGGTGACCTGGTCGAGGAAGGTGTCCACCTCGTGCATGGCGTACCCGCGCATGGCCTTGGTGAATTCTTTGTGTTGGATGTCCAGCGGGGTTAGTGGCGGCATGTGCGCTCCTTACCTGCAAGTGGATGGGCGATTGTACCCGAGCACCACTCGAGCGTTCGCGTTGGGCCTAGCCGGTACTCACCACCTGTCTCAACAGGGCGATCAGCACGAACACGATGAGGGGGGAGAGATCTAGGGCCACAGCGCCGACTCGCAAAGGGGGAAGGAGTCGCCTTATGGGTCGGAGGATGGGTTCGGTCAAGTCATACAGTATCCCATACAGGATCGCCAAACCGGATAGACCTCGGCCACCGGTCAGGCTGAGGATGAGGTCCATCACGATCCGGCCGAGCAGGATCAGCCAGTAGAGACTCAGTAGTAGTTGGAGAATCCACACAGATCGACACCGGTCAAGCCTGGTTGAAGAAGCCCCGCTCCTGGAGCCGCCGCCGCTCCTCGGCCGAGACCTCGACGTTTCTGGGAGTGAGCAGGAACACCTTGTCGGCGACGCGCTGGATGCGGCCGTCCAGTCCGAAGGTGAGCCCGGCGGCGAAATCGATCAGGCGCTTGGCCGTCTCGGCCTCCATCGCCTGGAGGTTCACGATCACGGGGATATCGGCCTTGAACTTCTCGCCGATCTCCTCGGCGTCGTTGAAGCCGGACGGCTCGATCAGGTGGACCTTGCCGGTGGCCGCGGACGGGATCGGGTGAATCACCGCCTCGGTCGGCTCCTCGATGCGCCCCCCGTCCCGACGCCGCCCGTAGACGTCGGCGTCGCGAACCTGCCGGATGGGAGCCCGGTCGGCCGAGGGTCGCCCGGCCGCCTCGGCCACGTCGGCCAGCTCCTCGTCGTCCTCAGGCTCGACCAGCCCCAACCACACAAGGCTCTTCTTGAACGCCCCAGCCACCTAACGTCACCTGCCTTTCACCATGTCGACAACTGTCCAAGCACCTGAGGACGTCCGCCTTGGGCGGCGCCGGGAACACTATGGCGATAGTCGCCTCAGAAGTCACGGCGTACCTCCAGGAACGTCCGTTTGTCCGTTTTCCGAAGTCGTGATCGGCGCTCCTGACCGAATCGTAGGACTCACGGGTGACAGGCTCAGGGGCCACCTCCCCGGGGCAGGCCGCCGGCCGACCGGGCCGGGCGGGGTCCGAACAGGGCGGTGCCGACGCGGACCAGGGTGGCGCCCTCCTCGACGGCCACCTCGAAGTCGGCCGTCATGCCCATCGACAGCCGGGCCAGGCCGGCCTGGGCGGCCAGCTCGGCGGTGCGCCGGAACGCCGGCCGGGTCGCCTCGGGGTCGTCGGCCGGGGCCGGCATGACCATCAGGCCCTCGACCTCGAGTCCGTCGACGGCCCGGCAGGCGTCCAGGAACCCGGGCAGGTCGGGGGGCCTGACCCCGTGGGCGGCCTCGCGGTCGTCGACCTCGACCTGGACGAGGGCCCGGGCGGTGGTGCCGGCGGCCAGGGCCCGCCGGCCGAGGGCCCGGGCCCCGGCCAGCGAGTCGAGCGAGTGGACCAGGGCCCCGGCCGCGACCAGCGCGCCGGCCTTGTTGCGCTGCAGGCGGCCGACGAAGTGCCAGCGCACCCCCGGCACCTGGGCCGCCTTGGCCTCCAGGTCCTTGGCGTAGTTCTCGCCGACATCGGCGACCCCGGCGGCCAGCACGGCCCGGACCGCGTCGGGCGGGAACAGCTTGGCCACCGCGACCAGGGTCACCTCGCCCGGGTCGCGCCCGGCCCGGCCGGCGGCCGCCGCCACCCGCTCCCGCACCGCAGCCACGTTGGCCGCCACCGCCGAGGGGTCCACGGCCTGGTCCATCGGGGCACCCTCCTGGGGTTCCCCGAACCCCTCCGGGCTCACCGGGCCGCTCCGCCGGCGAGCGCGATCAGGCCGGCCTGACGGCCGGTGCGGCCCTGGTCGCGGCGGTGCGAGAAGAACCGGTCGGCGAGGTCGATGGTGCACTCGCCTGCCACCCGGACCTGGCCCACTCCGGCCCGCCCCAGGGCCTGGGCGGCTCCGGCGGCCGGGTCGAGGGCGGGGCGGCCGGCCCGGGTGGTGGCCTGGGCGGCCGGGTAGCGGGATCCGACGGCCTCGCGCACGTCGGCACCGACCTCGTAGCAGCAGCCGCCGGCGGCCGGGCCGACCAGCCCGACGCAGGACCCCGGGTCGGCGCCCAGCTCGGCCATGGCCGCCACCCCGGCCTCGACCACCCCGGCGGCCAGCCCGCGCCAGCCGGCGTGGACCGCGCCGATCACCCCGACGCCCGGATCGGCCAGGAGCAGCGGGACGCAGTCGGCCGTCAGCACGGCCAGCACCACCCCGGGCTCGCCGGTGACCAGCCCGTCGGCCTCCCCCAGCGGCGGCTTGGCCTCGGGCGGCCCTTCCCCGAGGCTGCCGGCGGTGACCCGCAGGACCTCGGCGCCGTGGACCTGGCGGGCCAGGGCCCAGGGGCGGCCGGCCAGGCCGAGGACGGTCGCGACCCGGCGGCGGTTGGCCAGGACCCGGCGCAGGTCGTCCCCGACCCGCAGGCCCAGGTTGAGGGTGTCGTACGGCGGCGTCGAGCCGCCGCCCGCCCGGCCGGTGAAGGCGGCCACGACCCCGGCCTCGAGCAGGTCCTCGGCCACCAGCACGGGCGGCCAGGCCGACGCGGGCGCGCCCGCGGTGGGGGGTCCGGGCCGCCAGGCCAGCATGCCTGCGGGGGGCTGCGGGTCAGCGCTTGAGGAAGGAGGGGATGTCCAGCTCGTCGTCATCGCCGTCGTACCGGGGGCGGCGGTCGGGCTCGCGCCGCTCCGGCTCCCGCCGCTCTGGTTCGCGCCGCTCGGCCGGGCCCGGGGAGGAGGTCGGCGGGGCCGGACGGGAGACGCGGCTGTCGCTGGCCCGCCGCATGCCAGGGGTCGGCCAGACCGACTCGTCCTCGGCCGACCCGGCCGCCTGGGGACGCCCGCCGTCGGCGGCCGCCTGCTCGGCGGTGCGGTCGAACCCGGCCGCGATCACCGTGACCCGGACCTCGTCGCCGAGGGCGTCGTCGATCACGGCCCCGAAGATGATGTTGGCGTCGGGGTGGGCGGCCGAGGCGATCACCTCGGCGGCCTCATTGACCTCGAACAGGCCCAGGTCGGAGCCGCCCGAGATGTTGAGGAGCACGCCCCTGGCCCCGTCGACCGATGCCTCCAGCAGCGGCGAGGAGATGGCCTGCTTGGCCGCGGCCACGGCCCGGTCCTCGCCCCGGGCCTGCCCGATGCCCATCAGGGCGGTGCCGGCCTCGCGCATGGTGGCGCGCACGTCGGCGAAGTCGAGGTTGATCAGCCCGGGGATGGTGATCAGGTCGGTGATCCCCTGGACGCCCTGGAGCAGCACCTGGTCGGCCAGCTTGAAGGCGTCGAGCATCGAGGTGGTGCGCTCGGCCACCTGGAGCAGGCGGTCGTTGGGGATGATGATGAGGGTGTCGACCTCTTGCTTGAGGCTCTCGATGCCCTTGTCGGCCTGGGCGGAGCGGCGCTTGCCCTCGAAGGCGAACGGCCGGGTCACGACCCCGATGGTCAGCGTCCCCTGGGCCTTGGCGATGCGGGCCACCACCGGGGCGCCCCCGGTGCCGGTGCCGCCGCCCTCGCCGGCGGTGACGAACACCATGTCGGCGCCCTTGAGGACCTCCTCGAGCTCCTCGGCGTGGTCCTCGGCGGCCTGGCGGCCGACGTCGGGGTTGGAGCCCGCGCCGAGCCCGCGGGTCAGCTCGCGGCCCACGTCGAGCTTGACGTCGGCGTCGGAGGCGAGCAGGGCCTGGGCGTCGGTGTTGACAGCGATGAACTCCACGCCTTTGAGGCTCGCCTCGATCATGCGGTTGACGGCGTTGACTCCACCGCCGCCGATCCCGACCACCTTGATCACGGCCAGGTAGTTCTGCGGCGCCGCCATCATCCAACCATCCTCCTTCGCCCGTTTCACGGACAGTCGTCGCCCAGCGCAAGGGCCAGGGAAGCGGGGGAAGTTGAGCCTCAAGTTGAGGTTAATATTACGTCAACCTCTAGCTGTCGGGGATGGTACAAGGTGCCCCTGACCTGGTCAACTACCCTGGTGTAATTTCACCCATTGTTATTCGCCCGGCGTCGCTCTGACGGTGGGTGCCGACGGATTCCGGACGTCGATTCGCTGCACCTCCCTTCCCTCTCGTTTCAGGGTCCGCCGCACCAGCAGCACGGCGGCGTCCTTTGCCGGCTGGTCGACCGCGAGCCCGTACAGGACCCGCGAGCCGTCCTTGAGCGTGAACTCGAGGCTGTCCAGGGACCGGGCGTTGACGCCGTTCACCTGCCGCTTGAGCTGGGGGGCCATGCCGCCGAGGGCGGTGAGGGCGTTGGCCAGCTCGTTCCCGGGGGGCAGGCGGCTGCCGGGGCTGATGCCGTCGGGCAGCGGGACCGCGGCCACGTACGGCAGCTCGGCCGGCCGCCGGCCGGCGGCGTCGAGCACGGTGCCGTCGGCGGCGACCAGCCAGAACACGCTGCCGCTGGAGATGCTGGCCACCGGCGGCCGCTCGCTGACGGTGATGCGGAGGCTGGAGGGGTAGTCGCGGGCCACGCGCACGGCCGCCACCCGGGGCAGGGCGGCCACCCGGGCCCGGATGGCGGCCAGGTCGAGCCCCAGGTAGGGCTCGCCCAGGCGGACCTGGCTGGCCGCGACGACCTCGGCCTGGGTGACCGCCCGGGCGCCCTCGACCCGGACGTCGCTGAGGCCGAACAGGGGCGTGCGGATCAGGTAGGCGACGCCGACGGCGAGGGCGATGGCGGCCACGGCCCAGCCGAGGATGCGGCGGCGTCGCCGGACCCTGGCGGCGATGATCGCCTTGCGCCGCTCGGCGAT
>DASUPQ010000737.1 GCA_036280995.1 Actinomycetota bacterium
GGGACGCCGACCAGCGGGCTCCGTCCAAGCGGCTCCTCGGACGACAACTGATCAGCGTTACCGCTGGTCAGCATAGGTGTGGAGCCCCCCGCCGGAATCGAACCGGCGACCCCATCCTTATCATCGATGCGCGAGTGGTCACGACGCCGTGCAGCACCTCACGTGTCCCCACAGTCACGCAGGCAGGAGGCGCTGTAGGAGGTCGAGTTGTGAGGCGGAGCGAGGTTGGGTGTAGCGAGGTTTCTGGCAAATTTCTGGCACGGCCCTGATTGCTGGTCTGTGCTGGCTCGCAGGACCGCGGGCCATTCCATTTAGGTGGCCACCTCATGGCGCGTGACTGTCGCCCACGGGACCGGGCCGGCCTGGGGGAGTCCGACGAGGCTTCCCCGGGAAGGAAGGCCTCAGCAGCCTACCCAGGGGCTGCTGGGGAGCCTGCAACCGATGGGAGCTGGTCATGGCCGAGCGATCCACGCGGCCTGCGGTGCTGGCAAGGGGCTGGCGCTCGCGTCCGGGCGTGGTGCGGGTGGCCGCCGTGCTGCTCGGGCTGTTCGGGCTGTTGCTGGTACTGGTCGAGGCCGATCAGGGAGACCTTGACGCCGAGGAGCTGGTGACGGCCCTGGTGCTGGTGTCCGCCGCAGTCGCCCTGGTATGGGCCGGGCGGCTGGGCTACTGGGTCGGCCTGACCGTGGCCGCCCTGGTTGCCGTGCTGCTGGTGGTGGTGCTGACACGACGCCCTGGAGTCGCCGGAGTAGTCGTCACGGCTATTTGCGCCCTGCCGCTGCTGCTGCTGGTGCTGCCGGCGGCCCGCCGGCCTCGACCGGCGACCAAGCCAGTGTCGTCCTCGGCGACGCTCGAGCAGCCGCAGGGGTCGACCCGACCGTTCGCCGGTGGCTGGGGACAGTTCGCATTCATGGTCGTCATCGGCGGGCTGCTGAGTGTGGGTGGGCTGATGATGGCGCTGAGCAGCCGGGGTGCCGAGCGCGGCGCCGGCGCCGCCATCGCCCTGTTCTTCTTTGCCTGCCTGCTCACGGCGCCCCTGTTTGCGCCCGGGCGGCGGGGTGGCCCCTTGCGGCTGGAGACCGTGCGGCTGGGCGGCCGCCAGGAGCGCGGCATCCTGGTGCCCTACTCGGGCCTGCGGATGGCGATCGTGCTCGGGGCGACCGCCTGCCTGGCCCTGGCGAGCCTGGGGCTCATAGTGTTCGCCGACGCGTTTGCCGACGACCCCGGGGAGTCGCCCTGGCCGGTGCGGCTGGTCGGCGCGGTCGGCACCGTGTTCTTCGGCGTGGGAGGCTTCATCGCCGCCCGCCGGGGCTGGGGCCGCAACTGGCGGCTGCTGCTCACCCCCTCAGCCGTGGTCATCGCGATGGGTGACGCGCGAACCGTGGTCCCCTGGGAGGCGATCCAGCGGGTACGAGCCACCGAGGTGACGACCCATGTCCGTGGAGTCGCGGTCACAGAACCGCTGGTGGGCATCGACGTCAGCGACCCCCAGGCCATCCAGAGCGGCCCGTTGGAGCGGCTGCTGTTGCCGGTGAACCGCCGCCTGGCTGCCGACATCACCCTGCCCGTCCGCACCCTGGACATCGACCCGGCACTGCTCTTGGAGGCTCTGCGCTACTACCACCAGCACCCCCAGGCGCGGGCCGAGCTCGCGACCCAGGATGGACTGGCACGCCTGCAACACGGCCAGCCCACCTCGACACACTCAGCCAGCCAGTGACCGGTACGGCCGGTGCACCACTCCCGAGTCTTTAGGACACCCACCAGCCATCGGATGTCTCCACCTTGGGGAGGACAGCGAGCCGGAGCTTCACCTGCCGGCCGACCAGCAACTGTCACCCTGGGGCTGACGACGGACAGCGCCCGGCGGCCTATCGTCGATGACATACCAACAGGCGCCCACAGGAGGGCGCCGATGAAGGAGAAGGGTCATGAACAGGACCTGCCCGGCCTGCTCGGCCAGGCTGGACCAACAAGCACCAACCTGCCCTCAATGCGGCGCCAACCTCGCCGCGATCGGGACGACCGGTGCGGTGGACCAGGCGGTCCGCAACACCGCCGTGGTCGCCCACCTGTCGACCTTCGCGGGGCTGGTCCTGCCCTTCGGCTCGGTCATCGGACCGTTGGCCGTCTGGCTGACCCGACGCAACGAGGACCCGTTCATCGACGACGCCGGACGGGAGGCGCTGAACTTCGGTATCTCGATCGCAATCTATGGCCTGGTGATGCTGGTCGCGGCCTTGATGCTGATCGGAATTCCCTTCCTCATCGTCGGGCTGGTCGCCTGGGTGGTGCTGGCCTCGCTGGCCGCCGCCAAGGCCAGCCAGGGCCAGGGCTACCGGTACCCACTGACGATGCGGTTCGTCCGCTGAGTGACCAAGCCCAGAGTGAACGGCCGATGAGGCCGGCGTCACTCTGGGCTTTCCTCGATCGTTGATTGAGCATCCCGCCGCGGTGGCCGCGCCGTCACCGGTAAGACGGCAATGCCGCCGTAGCGGCTACGGCGACAGCAGACGGGCGAAGACCGCATCCTCGGCCACGCCGGTCCTCCACCGCACCTGCAATCGGTAGGCCCCCCGCGGGTAGGGCTACCAGCAGTCCTGTGACCACCTCGGCACGGGGCGTGGACATGGAGGCCGGCCTGTAGGCCCTGGGCGTCGGCCCGGGCGACGCCCGAACCAGCGGCACGCTGTTGTCCCTGACTTCGTCGAGCGCAGAGCTGAACAGCGCCAGTTCACCGCCGGGAAGCGTGAGGGTGCCGCCGTGTGCATCTGCGTTGGGCGGGTAGGCCAGTGCATCCTTGAGCGCGTGATCATAGGGCTGGCCGCTGACGTGGAGGACGGCGAGGCGGTCTCGCCCCGATTGGAAACCTCGATCCATCCTTCGTCGTTGACGCTGCCGTCGCCGATGATCCCGGCGAAGCCGCCACCGACCGGGATGCGGGTCGCCTCTGACCCCAGGTCGACGAGTTCGTCGAACCGTTCGTCGCTGTCCCAGGCGTCGACCAAGCTGCTGTCCATGGCCAGCAGCGGCTCGCCGTTGGTCCAGACCCGTCCAATGTGTATCCACGGTTCCGACACGGCACTACCAATGCTTGCGGCGAGGCGAATACCAGCCCAGCCTGGCCGACGACCCGCAGTTGACGATGCCACAAGGCCAGAGGCTAGAGCGCGGTCCTGAAGCCGATCAACCTGTCGTGCGAGGCGAGTCGGTGGCGTCGTCGAAGGGTGTTGCGCGCGGGCGCTGGCGCGAGATGTGCGTTGCAGTTGGTAGTGCAGCCGAACAAGCCGTCGCCGACCCGGCCGCTGCGGCGGCTAAGGCCTTCACCCCCGACCTGACCCGAGCAGGCCACCGAGGCTGTTCGACCGACGCTTACCCCGGGTCGCGCTTGCCCGGTCGCCCTCTCGGCTGGACGGGACGGACGCCGCCACCGCTACGAGCCAGATCCGCCCCGGTTCCCTAGACACGATGCGGACCGTGGCCGCAGCGGGCGGCCCGACCGACTCAAAGCATACAAATCGAGCTGGCAAACCTTCTGGCAAACGGCGGCCAGCGGCCCTCGCCCTGGGAAAGGCCAGGCGCCGAACCAGGCCTGAGCTGCTGGTTTGGGGTGGAGCCCCCCGCCGGAATCGAACCGGCGACCCCATCCTTACCATGGAACCACCAGGGAACCGCTGTGCGGACCGCCCTTTCCCAGCTCGTGCCCGACCGCCGGGGCCAAAGTTATCGGTTCTCTTTCGGTGAAGTTATGCGTTCATCTACCAGCTGATCGGGATTGGACTTCGAGCGGGCTCTTGGGATCGGTAGGCCGCCATTACAGTGGCCTGCTCGCGCACCGCTGGTAGGTGTCCTGCCAGGGCCTGAGTCGCTCGAAGGTGGCGCTGGCGGCCAGCACGTCGGCGTCACCGTAGCGGCGGCCGATCAGCTGCATGCCGACCGGCAACCGGTCCTCGGCCAAGCCCGCGGGGATCGAGGCGGCCGGGTGGCCGGTGAAGTTGACGAA
>DASUPQ010000738.1 GCA_036280995.1 Actinomycetota bacterium
CGGCTACGCCGCTTCCCGGCCGGGCTGCTCGTCTTCGGCGATGCGATCTGCAGCACCAACCCGGCCTACGCCCTGGGCATGTCGGTGGCCGCCCTCCAGGCGGCGGCCCTGCAGGACACCTTGGCCGGTGGCGACGGTGACCTGGCCCGGCGGTTCTTCCGGGCCGCCGCCAAGCCGGTCGACATGGCCTGGCAGCTCACGGTCGGCTCCGACCTGGCCTTGCCCCAGGTCCAGGGACCACGGCCGCTGCCGGTCCGGGTCATCAACACCTACGTCACCTGGGTGCTGACCGCGGCCCAACGCGACCCCGTGGTGGCCGAACGGTTCTTCCGAGTCGCTTCCCTCCAGGACCCGGCCACCCGGCTGTTCCGGCTCCCCACGGCGCGGCGCGTCCTGCTCGGCAACCTCCGGCGACGCCCCGAAGCTGCGATCGACACCACCACACGCGTGGCCGTGAGCGGTCCCCGCCCCTAGTTGAGGCTCGGTCGATGCCCGTCGGCTCGACAAGCGCCACGTGGAGCGATCGCCGTGGCGGCCGGTCGGCCTACCGGGGTCCGGGCACCGGCGGATGTCCTTCTGGACCCTCGTAGCCGGCCGGGACCCCGCTGCCCGATGGGGCGATCGGGAGCGGCCGGCCGGTGAGGAAGGCGCGGACCACCGCCAGGAAAGCGGCCGGCTGGTCCTGGTAGAGGTTGTGCCCGGCCCGCCGGAGGTAGACCAGCTCGGCGTTGGGCAGGGCCTGGCGGTAGTGCATCGCGCTGGCCCAGGACAGGTAGTCGCAGGACCCCTTGATGATCAGCGCCGGGGTCCTCAGGCGAGCCAGCGCGGGGCGAGGGTCCGACCAGGGCCGAGCGGCGGCCGACTGGGGGAACTGGTAGGCGTAGAAGCCCAGCCCATGCAGCGCCGGCCCCGGTGCTGCGCCCCGGCAGTGCAGCGCTGGTCGGCTGTGGTTGTAGACCCGGTCGTTGCGGGCGTCCATCTCGGCGTCACCCACGAAGGCGTGCGCCGCCCGAGGGTTGACCTGCAGCAGGATCCAGCCCAGCAGCACCCGCGGTCGGGCCAACAGCCGGTACAGGCCGAGCTGCTGGCCGGTGGTGAGCCGCTCGCGTACGCCCGCGTCGCTGCCGTCGTCCACCGCCGGGGCGAGCGCGCCCGGGGAGGCGAACACCACCCTGGCGACGTGGCTGGGGTGGGCGGCCAGGTAGGCGGCCGCGACCTGCCCGCCCCAGGAATGACCAATCAGGATCAGCCGGTCGGCGCCGATCCGCTGGCGGATGGCCTCCAGGTCGGTGACGTTGCGGGCGATGGTGTAGCCGCGAGGGTCGGCCAGCCGGCTGGAGCGGCCGGTGCCGACCTGGTCGTAAACCCAGACGTCGAAGCCGTCGCGGGTGAGCTGGCCGAAGTAGGCGGCATCGCCGGCCATGTCGGCGATGCCCGGGCCGCCGTGCAGGAACACCACCGGGGTGGGCCGTGGGGTGCCGCGGGCGGGCAGGTGCACGTAGGCGATCCGCGAACCGGTCGGCAGCGTCCAGGACTGCTGGCCGGCCACCGGTGTCGGCGGCAGCCGCGGGTCGCCGACCGGCAGCAGCGCCGTGGCCCAGAACACAGCTACGCCGGCCAGCACGGCGACGGTGCAGGCGATCAGCCGCGTCCGCCGATGCCGCTGATCGGGGAGCCTGCGGGTGACCAAGGTGATGCCGGCCGCGCTGGCGGCGACAAAGACGGCCAAGCCGGCGCCCAGGAAGACGGCCGGCCGGGCCGAACCAGCCGCCGCGCCGACGAGGGCGAAGATCCCTGCGGTGGCGGCGGCCACGACGACCAGGGGCAGCCGAAGCAGCGCCCATGCCCTGCTGGCGGCCGTGCGCCCCATCAAGGACCTGCCCGGCTGACGTGGCAGCCCACCGGGCCCCGCCCACTGCGTCCTGGCGGTCGGCCTGTCCTGGTGCTGGCGGGAATACCACCCGGCACATGCTTGGCCGGTGGCCTCCTCGGTGACCGCGGAGTCCGGAGCAACAGGGCCAAGCTCAGGGGACGAGCACCAGCCTGCGGCCGCCCCAGGTCGCTGCGTTGCCACGCCGCCTGCACGTCAGGGAGGGGCACCGGCTCGACGTCGACGCGGAGTTCACCCTTGGCGGCCAGCTCCCACAGCCGCGGGAACGTCTCGAAGATGGCTGCCGGCGGGATGCTGCCGCCGCCGCTGCCCATGACTTCCAAGCCCGAACTGCGCACGGCCTCGGCCGGGAGCCTAAGGATCGGTCCCGCCATCTCGCCGATCTGGACCAGGCGCGTCCTGGCGGGCTCGGCCATCAGGTCGTGGCCGGTGAGGGCGGCAACCAGCGCCTCCGTCGGGCGGCCCCAGAGGTAGTCGAGGACCACGTCGTAGCCGCCGTCCCCGGCCTGGCGGGCGAACACCTCCTCCAGCTCGGAGTCGGATCCTTCGAGGCGGATCGTGCCCGCCAGGCCAGCGCCAGCCACGACGACATTGCAGGGTTCGGCAAGGCCGCTGCCGTCAGATCGTCCACCGCATCCGGTACCGGCAGGCACAACGCCCTGGGCACCACGGTCGTCTCCGCCATCGTCCCGTAGGGCGGCCTGGGAGCGCCGCAGTACACTCGGGTGCCGTCCTCCAGCACCCCCACGCCGTCGAGGCCGACCACGGCGGGCAGCTGGCGGAGGCTGTCGTAGTGGGAGCCGTCGGCCATCATCTTGTCGCTGTTCTTCAGCGAGGCAGCCCTCACCCGTACCAGCGCCTCGTCCTTGTTGGGCGTGGGCTCGGGGGGAGTCCTCGTAGCGGGGCGCGTCCCCAGGGTGTACAGCACGGCGGCTTTCATCCCGCTCCTTCCTTCGGGTCATGGCCTCAACGATCGCCCGACGATGATGGCCTGGCATCCCAGCCAGCCGCCATCTCGCCTTCCGGCTAACAGGAATCCCGAGCTCGCGCACGTCCACGACCTGGTAGCCACCCGAGGGGTGCGCGGCCCCGAGCACCAGGTCGGTCCCGCACACGTTCACCTGGCGGACGCGGCGGGCGTCGCGGCTGTCCAGGGAGAACACCGAGCCGGCGTGGACCACCGCCTCACAGCCCCGCACCGCCTGGTCGACCGCGGCCGGGTCAGCGACGCCTCCCACGATGGTCTCCAGGTGAAACTGGACGGACGCCACCGGGTAAGGAACCCCCGGTTGGCCTGCGAGGTACGCGCGGCGTCTGGGCTGGTCCTGGCCGAGTGCCGCACGGTCCGACCCCGCGGTTACGCTCGTCCTCACCGTCTGCGACAGGAGAAGCCACCGTGATCGCTCGGATCTGGAGGGGCTGGACCACACCCGAGAACGCCGACGCCTACCAGCGAATCGTCAGCCAGGAAGTCCTGCCCGGTATCGCGGCCCGCAACCTGGACGGCTACCACGGCGCCTACCTGCTGCGGCGCCGCCTCGACGACGAGGTGGAGTTCGCCACCATCCTGCTGTTCGACACCCTGGAGCAGGTCCGAGCCTTCGCCGGCGACGACTACGAGGCTGCCTATGTCCCGCCCGAGGCGCGGGCGGTGCTGGCCCGCTTCGATGAACGCTCGGCGCACTACGACACGCTGCTGCGACCGTGACTGCGAAGCTGTGGGTCGGTCACCGTCGGAGCGTGCGCTGCACCAGGGCTACCGCCGACCGCGGCTGTGCTCGCCCCACGGCGGGGTCCTCGCGCCAGCCTGCGGTGGCCAAGCGGCAAACGCTCTGGGATGCTGCCGCGATGCCGAGCCTGCGGGTTGGGACCTGGAACATCGCCGGCGCCCGACGGGAACGGACCAACCAGGTCGACCTCGACGCCGTCGTGGCCGGGGCCCGGGCCCTGGGGGTTGACCTGCTGGCGGTCCAGGAGGTCGATCGGACCCTGGCCCGCAGCGGCCGTGCCGACCAGCCAGCGGTGATCGCCCAGGCCCTGGGCGCCGACTGGTTCTGGTCCTATGCCCCGGCCCTGGTCGGTGACGACTTCCGGCCGCTGTCCGGCCCCGACCCGGGCGGCCCCGCCTACGGCAACCTGCTGGTGTCACGGCTGTCCCTGGAGCGGGTGGAGCACCTGCGGTTCCCCCCGGCCGGCGGTGGTGAGCAACGCACCGCGCTGCTGGGCACCATCCAGGTGGGGTCGCGCTCGGTCACGGTGGCGGCCACCCACCTGTCCAACCGGCAGGGCCACAACGTCCGCCAACTGCGGGAGCTGCAGGGGCTCACCGGGGCCCGGGCGGCGCCACGGCTGCTGATGGGTGACCTGAATATGCCCTCGACGGTGCTGGTGGTGGCCTCCCGGCGGGGCTGGCCGGAGACCGGACGGGGCCGGACCTGGCCCAATTCTGCCCCGACTCAGCAGCTGGACCATATCCTGCGCGACGATCCGGCCGGGGTCATCCGGCCCCGTGGCGCCCGGGTGGTCGCCGCCCCGGTCAGTGACCACCGCGCCCTGGTGGTCGAGCTCGACATCGCAGCCTCCTGACCCGGCCCCGACCGCCAGATCCGTAGGCTGCCAAATCCAGTGAGACCGCCAGAGTCTGGTCTGGTGCTGGCTGGTGGACTGACAGCGGGACTGACACTTAGCCGCCCTTCCGAGCCCGGTGACCGGGTCTGGGTCGAGGGCATCGGCGACTCACCAACGAGGTCGTGGCTGAGCCGGCCCGCTGAGAACGTCCGGAGGGTGACAGCGCCCGCCCGGACCCTGCTCCACACTGGAGGAAGGCGGTCGTGACAACGGGTCGCGGCGTCGCGAGGGGAGACGGCCGTGAAGCGGCGCGGACGGCGGGTCGTGACACCGGGCGGCTATGTCTGGGACCTGCGCCGGCGCCGAGCAAAGCGACGGCGGCCCTGGTCGCGGGCGGCCCAGCCTCGTCTCGCCCGGTTCCATAGTGAGGAGGAGCTCCCGGCCGAGGAGCTGCCCGTCCCTCCCTGGATCGACCTGTGGCGGGTCCCGAACCTGGAGGTCGGCGAGCGCGGGTTCCACCGGTTCAACGACGATCGGCACGCGGCGTCCAACGCCGTCGGGGCCGCCGTGGTTGGGGTCCTTGCCGTCAGCGTCCTGGCTGCGCTCACGGTCGAGTACGTGCTGCCCTGGCTGCTCCCGTGGCTGGCCGACCACGCGCGGCCGGTGCTCTGGCTCATCGCGGCCGTGGCCGTGGCGGTGGGGCTCAACCAGTTCCACCGGCCTTGGTATGTGGAGTTGCAGCGCCAAGGGCTGGCCGATGCCCCGCGTCGGGTGTGGCGTGTGCAGGGATGGCGGCGGAGCGGTCGCCTGATGCGTGAGCTGACCGCCGCCATCCAGGAGGGCAGGATCGACAGGGAGCGCGGCACCGTGATCCTGCGCCGGGTGGACGGCCGTGCCTGACGAAATCTGATGATGATCTAGGTAAGCAAGGCAAGCCTCTGGAAGGCGTGATACGTGCTTTGAGCTGCCGGTCTGTAAAGCCCGAGGTCGGTTCGAACCGAGGAGCTTCCGATTACGAGTCGAAAAGCCTTCGTCCAGCAGGTGCCGCCCAGACCCGTTCTGGCTGCTCACGTCAGGGGGGTCGTCTGTTGAGTGCGTTCCTGACCTGCCGTCTTATGGCAGGGGAATGATCAGGAGAATGACCGGACTGCCCACGGCAGGTCCATAGACCTTGTAGTTCGGGTGTCAGCCTGCTGGCGCGTTTATGTCGGGTACACAGCGGTCTGGGCGAGGCTGGTCCAGCCAGCGGCCTCGATCGTGGCCAGCATCGCCCGGATGTCGTCGAAGGCACCGTCGTCGACCGGTGCAAAGCGGTCGACAAGGCCATGGGCCAGCGCCGTCCTGGCGCCCGGGTCCTCGACGAGCTCGACCAGCAGATCCCGGACCTGGTCCTTGAGCACGCGGGGGAGGCGGCTGGCAGCCACCACCGGCTGGATGGTCGAGGGCCCGAAGGCACCGACGACACGCAGGCCGGCGAGGTCCGGGTGATCGCGAAGCTCAACGGCCAGGACCTGGGAGTCGATCGCAGCGGCGTCCACGGCGCCGCCATGGACCAGCCGGATGGCCTGCTGGTGGAAGCCGGCCTCGACCACCCGGGCGAAGAAGCCGGGCCGGGCCCCCATGCGAACCAGCGCATACAGCGTGGCGGTGTGGCCGGAGTGGGACGCCGGCTCGTTGTAGGCCCACGAGCAGCCCCGCAGCTCCTCCAGACAGGTGATCGGGCTGTCACGCCGGACGATCACATCGGAGTAGTAGACCGGGCGGCCGGCGTAGCGGTCGCCGACCAGGACCGGCGCCGCCAGCGGCTCCACCGGACGCGGCTGGCGGGCAGCCAACCACACATACGGCAAACCGCAGATCACTCCCAGGTCGACCTCGCCCCGTTCGAACTGGTCGAAGGAGACGCCGACCACAAGCTCGACCGGCCGGCCGAGCCGGCGGGCGATCCGCTCGGCCAGGAACCGGTAGAGGGGCAGCATGTTGGGGGCCAAGAAGGTCGCGAACCGTAGCGGCGCACCGCTTCCGTCGGCGGTCATGACTGCACAATCGGCCGTGGATTTCGTATGTGCGCACGGCAATGACTAGGCCGGAGGCGGCGGTGAGGGCGGCGATGACCCATGCCGCCGCCACCAGGCCGACGAGGTCTGCGACTAGACCAGCCAGCAGGACGCCAACGGCGAAGGGTTCGCGCCGGAGCCGGTCGGCCCCGGCGGCGGCCGATCTCCAACACCGAGGCCGGCCCAGGAGGCAACTGGCCGCGAACAAACGGCCACACCGCAGCCAGCCACCGGCAAACTGGCGTCATGCGCCGCATCCTAAAGCCAGCTGGGCCGATCGATCGATGGGTCGCCGATTTCAGCACGCGACCCAGCCGGGAGGCCGGCGGCATACCTACGGGGCGAAACGGAGAAGGACTCGGCGGTGTCTCCAACGTGTCGATCGCGATCGGCATCGGAGGCGCAGGATGATCGCTCGAGGGATCACCAGCTGGGCGATCAAATGGCGCCGCGTACCTTACAGGGCATTCCGGAACCTCGCTTCCAGGACCTTGGGGGTTGGGTTGACGACGTCTGAGCGAGAATCACCTACCGGCCCGCGGCTGGTGATGCGGCGGCGGTCTGGGCCGTAACGGTCCCGTACCGCTGCCCTGCCAGCATCACCCCACGAGCCCGACCGCGCCGAGGGAGCGACCTGACCATGCAGCACCGGGGCAGGACCGTGCTGGCCTGGTCGTTGTGGCTGGCCACCTTCGGCTGCTGCGCCGTCGGGCTCGGGGTCGCCCTGGTCGTGATCCGGCCGCTAACGGCTGGATTGCTGGCCGAGGGTGCCGCCTTCACGCTGGCGTTCCCGCTCGGGTACGCGACGATCGGGCTGGTGCTGACGCTGCGGCGCCCGGCCAACCCGATCGGCTGGTTGTACGCGGCGTCGGGGCTGACCTGGTCCCTGACGATTCCCTTGGATGGCTGGGTCGACCAGCTGGTCCGCGACCACCAACCCCTGCCCCTGGCCGCCCAACTCACCGCCGTAGCCCAAGAGTTCATCTGGGCGCCGGCGATTACCCTTGGGGTCACCCTGCCGTTCCTGCTGCTGCCCGACGGGCGGCTGCGCTCACGCCGCTGGTGGCTGGTGGTGGCCACCGCGGTGGCCGGCCCGGTCATGCTGCTGGTGGCCGCCTGGTGGGTCCCCGGACCGCTGAGCGAGACGCCCATCCCGATCGCCAACCCGTTCGGGCGGCCCGGCGCGGTGGGGACGGTGGCAACCGTGGTCACCTCCATCGGCCTGTGGTTGCAGGTGGTCAGCCTGCCGGCCGCAC
>DASUPQ010000739.1 GCA_036280995.1 Actinomycetota bacterium
ACCCTAGCGACGACACGTGACCACTGAGAATCCCACGTACGTCGTATTGAGCCGTATTGCCTGAAACGCCAGGCGCGACCCGCTTGCGTGCCTAGGCGAAGTCGTGGCCGGCCGCCACCGGCCGGGCCGCTCGTCTCAGCAGCGTTAGCTGTGCGGTGCTTGGTGGAGCTGAGGGGATTGAACCCTGACCCCTTGCATGCCACATACGGCATGGCTGGCCAGGCCGGGCCGGCCACGGCCAAGGGGCCAACCCCGACCGGCGCTAGCGCCTGGCGGACAACGGCGGCGGTGCGCACCGGCGCCGTTGTCTTGCCCACCGACCATGTGTCGTCGAGGTCCCGAGCGAGGCGAGAAGCGAAGCGGCGACGCCGCGCCAGGGTGGGCGCAGGGCGTAGACGGCGGCCAGTCGCAGCTGCGCCGCCACACCGTAGGCGGGCACCCGGGCCATGGTCGCGGGTCCGGGGCTGGCCCCGTCGAGGAACGCCGACCATGCGGTGGCGGCCGCCATGGGCGTGAGCAGGCCCTGCCGTCGACGAAGGTCCAGATGGGCCAGAACGTTGGCGATGTCGAGGGCCGGCTCGCCCACGGAGGCGGTATCAAGGTCCAAGAGGCCGATTCCTCGGTCCGGTCCGAGGACAACCTGCTTGTCGTGCAGGTCCCGGTGCAGCAGCGACGGCGTCGTCGGGGTGTCGTGCAGCAGCGGGCCGAGGAGCTCGTCCAGCGCCTCGTCGGCGAGCGGCGGGAGCAGCCCCCACCGCACCACCGGGCGCAGCCAGCGGTCGACGACCAGCGCCTCGGCGGCAGGGTCGTGCCGCGGCAGCCCTTCGCCGGCTGGGAAGGCCGCGGCGTCCGGGAGCGGCCGATGGAGGGCAGCCACCGCGGCTCCGAGGGCCGACCACGCCTGCCCGACGGTCCTGGTGTCGCCGGTGGAGCGGCGACCCAGGTCGTTCAGCGTCGTGCCTGGCAGCTCTGCGAGCTCGATGACACCGCGACCCTCGTCCGCGGTCAGGACCCTCGGCACCGCCGCGGTGGATCCGACGGCGACGGCGACGGCGTGATGGGCGGCGAGCAGGGCTGCGACCCGCCCGGGCCGCACCAGCTTGAGGTACGTCGTGCGGCCCCCGGCACGACGGCGTAGGACGGCCCGGCGGCCCGGGCGGTGGACCACCAGCTCGGCGCCCTCGGCCAGCAGCCCGGCCAGGACTGGCAGCCGGTCGTCGGTGCCGGGCGGGTGCAGCAGGACGCCGTGGGCGGGCAGCCGGCGCCCGCCCGGGGTACGGCTGGCAGCCGCCTCGAGTGCCTCGGCGGCCCCGAACCACTCGCCGTAGAGCGTGCCGCCGAGGCGCGGGCGAGGCTGCAACTCGAGCAGCGCATGCGCTGTCGACCGGGGCCAGCCCCGCCGTACGAGCAGCTCCCGCCCTGGTTCGCGGCCGGGCAGCCGCGCAGGCGGCCTCACGACCGCCGCCCGGCGGCCAGCTCGACCGCCCGCTCGACGGTCAGGTCGACCTCGTCCGGCCACCCGGGCCGGCGGAGCCGGAACGGCTCGACCGCGCGCCGCAGCAGGGCGGCGGCCACGGCGAGGTCCAGTGGCCGCCCGGTCGGTATCGGCGCCGGCCCCCGGTAGCCGGCCAGCATGGTCGCGGCGACGTCGGCCGGCCGGGAGCGGGCCGGGCAGCGCCCGCCGGTGATCTCCGCCGCGACCCAGCCGGCGAGGTCGTCGATGGGGTCGCCGAGGGTCAACCGGTCCAGGTCGAGCAGCACGACAGCACCGCCCGGTCCGAGCACGACCTGGTCGGCCGAGAAGTCGCCGTGGACCACGGTGCGCCGGTGGCTGGTCGCTGTCTGGGCGAGCAGGCTCCTGGCCAGGGCCGCCGCGTGGCCGGCGGTGGCCGGCCTGACCGACGCGACCGCCCCGGCCGCGGCCAGCAAGCCAGCGGTCGGGGCAGGGGCCGGGAGGCCCGCCGGCAGGGGGAGGGCGTGTAGCCCTCCGAGCAGCTCGCCGACCTGGCCGAGCTGCTCGGACGTCGGCGGGTGGGTATCCATCGGGTCGCCCTCGACCCAGTCGGCCACCACGATCCCGCGGCGGGCGTC
>DASUPQ010000740.1 GCA_036280995.1 Actinomycetota bacterium
CGGCAACGCGGGAGCGGGAGGACGGGCCATGCCTCATGCTACAACCAAACAGCAATCTATTTGCGAGACACACCACTAGCGTGTGTCGCTTGCCACGGTGATGGGACCACCGGGTTGCCACGAGGATGGGACCACTTGGCGCTGTTGGTGATCATGTCTTCTCTCCTGGGTTGAGGTCAAGAACCCTGCTCTGGTGTCGCTGCCGGTAGGAGGGTCCTTCGATGATCAGGGTGTGGGCGTTGGAGGTGAGTCGGTCGACGGCGGACTGGGCCAGCAGGGCGTCGGTGGTCATGGTGAGCCACTCGGCCGGCTCCCGGTTCGACACCCAGATGGTGGGGTGCTTGCGGTGTCGTTCGACGACCAGCTCATAGAGGTCGTTGGTCTGGGTGGCGTCCAGCGGCCGGAGGGCGAAGTCGTCGATGATCAACAGCTCGACGTTGGTCAGGCGACGCAGCTCGGCTTCCAGGGTGTTGTCGAGCCGGGCGGCGCGGAGTCGGGTGAACAGCTTGTCGGCGCGGGCATACAGCACGCTGTGCCGGCGGCGGATGGCGATGTGGCCGAGCGCGCTGGCCAGGTGGGTCTTGCCGACTCCGACTGGGCCGAGGATCAACACGCCGGTGGCGTTCTCGGTGAACCGGAGCATGGTCAGGTCTGACCACAGGGTCCGGTCGTAGCGCAGGTCGGTGAGGTCGTCCCAGCTCTCCAGCCGCATGCTCGGGTCGAGCCCGGCCTTGCCGGCCCGGAGCGCGGCGGAGCGGGTGTTGCGGCGGGTCACCTCGTCGGCGAGCAGCAGCTCCAAGAAGGCGGCGTGGCTCAGCTGGTTCTGCCGGGCCAGCAGCAGCCGCTCGGGCAGGGTGTCCTTCACCCCGGACAGCTTCAACGTCTTTAAGATCTTCGACAGGTCGGCGCCGATCGGGTCGGTCACGGTGGCCATCACGCGCTCGCCTCCCCACCGTCGATGACGCTCAGCCGGGCGGTCCGGCGACTGGCCGGCCCGGGCCCCTCGGTGGCTGGCCCGGTCCCTGCAGTGGCCATCCCGGTCCCACTGTTGGCCGGGTCGGTGAGGGCGTACTCGGCCGGGTCGCGGGCGAACCGGGCCGCGGCGGTCGGCGAGGCTATCGGCAGGGTCGGGGCGGTGGTCTCGGTCGCCTTGGCCAGCATCGCCTCGATCTTGGCGACCGAGATCACGTCAAGATCAAGTGCGGTGGAGCAGGCGGCCTCGACCGGGCCGGGGCCGTAGCGGCGGACCACGCTGAGCAGCCGGTAGACCGCCCGCATCCGGGTCCAGGGCAGCGGGTCGTCAAGGATCCGTTCGGCGTAGCTGCCGATGCTGGTGCCGTGCCCGGTGCAGACCCCGATCAGCCGGGTCAGGTCCCGCAGCGCGTAGCCGGTCCGCTCGGCCGGCAGATCATCGGGGTCGGTCCGACGCCGCCCGGGCTGCTGCCGCGGATGGACCTTGACCAGCCGCCCACCGGCGTAGAGCTTGACCAGCTGGCTGTCAGCGCGGGCGTCCAGATGCTGCCCGAGGAACCCCTTCGGCACCGAGTACAACGCCCGGCCGATCTCCACATGGAAGTCGCGGTGCACCTTCACCCGGGTGAAGACGGGCACGTCATAGCGCCCCGGCACCGGCAGCAACACCCCGGCCTCCCGGTCGTCGAAGACCTCCAGCGGGCGGGCCTGCAAGGTGCCGTGGATCCGCATCCCCGCCCGGTCCAGGCACCAGTGCTCGGCGCGGGCCTGCGCGTCGGCCAGATCGGCGAACGACTCACCGGCCCAAAAGGAGTTCCGGACGAACTGCACGCACCGTTCCACCCGAGCCTTGTCCCGCGGCCGTCGGACCCGGGCGGTGTCGGTGACGAACCCGGCATGCTGGGCATAGTCCAGCCAGCCCGGCGACAACCGCGGGTTCACCGCGTCCGCGACGCTCACCACCGGCTTCAGGTTGTCCGGGATCAAGACCTTGAACACGCCGCCGAAGAACGCCCACGCCGCCTCGCAGCCGGCGATCACCGCCGCCAACGTCTGGGCGTGGCTCAACCAGACGAACATGTGCCGCGACACCACCGCGGTGAAGATCAACGCCCACACCTTGCGGCGCCGCTCGGAGTCCGGGTCGACCAGCCACCCCATCTGCCCGAAGTCGAGCTGGCACTCCACCCCCGGCTCGCCGTCGACCACCGGCACCGTGGTCTCCTTCGGCCGGTAGCCGCACCGCTCGGTCGCGAACCGGTGCAGCGTGCGATACGGCACCACACAGCCCTGCCGGGCCAGCAGCTCCCCGATCTTCACGATCGTCAACGGCCGGTCCACACCCCTGCCAGCCACCCAGTCGCTGATCTGCTCCTGCCGGCCCAGCAGCTGCTCCCACGCCTGCCCGTGACCGTTCGGGCGGGCCGGCCGGACCGCCGCCACCACCTGCCCCAGCAGCTCATCATCGACCGCCTCGATCCCGGCCGAGCGGTCCAACCCGGCCTTCTGAGCCGCCACCACATAGCGGCGAGCGGTCTTGCGGTCCACCCCCGCCCGCTCCGCCGCGGTGCGGGTCCCGGCCCCGTCCAGCCAGGCCCGCAGCACCTCCTTCACCTCGATCACACCGACCTCCCGGAATCCCATGCCCGCTCCTCCGCATCGACAACACCGACACGGCGATCGAACGAGCAAACCCAGGACCCACCGACCAGACACACCGGGTGGTCCCATGACTGGCAATCCAGGTGGTCCCATGAACCTGGCAGAAAACCGGCCGAACCGGTCCCATGCTCATGGCAGGCGACACGCGCTGATCCGGCTCGCTCAGATCATGCGCGGATGGTCCACCTACTTCCGTCACGCTGTCAGCAAACACACCTTCTCGGCCCTGGCCCACTTCGTGTGGCATCGGGTCGCCCGGTGGCTGATGACGCGGCATCACTGGAAGTGGAGCGACCTCCGACGACGGTTCACCAGCCCTAGCGGCCGGTGGATACCTTTGTCGGCCGACGGGACAGTGTTGTTCAACCTCGAAGCGGTCCCGGTCACCCGATACCGCTACCGAGGCAACATCGCGACCCCGTGGGCGCAGTCCCCCACCTAACGGCAGTTTCCGCGGAGAGCCCGTTGCGTCGAGAGGCGCACGGCGGGTTCGGCGAGCGGTCTGGGGAAACGGCCTTGAGCAATCAGGACAACGCGCCCCAGACCGACTCAACTCCAGCAGCTTCTCCACCCGGTTCTTCTCCGCCGTGCGGACCCCGACCAGGTCGGCCCGGTAGCGGGTCAGGTCCCGCAGCCGGCGGATGTCGATCGGTGGCACGAAGCTGGGCCGCAGCATCTGCCGTTCGGCGACCTTGCACAACCAGACCGCATCCAGCTTTGTCGGTCTTCGGCCGCCCGGGCAGGTGCTTGACGTCTTTGGCGTTAACCAGCCATGGCTCCAGGCCGTGCGCTTCGAACAGGTAGAACGGCGGCCGCCAGTAGTCGCTGGTCGCCTCCATCACCACCCGAGTGATTCCCAGCTCGACCAGCCGGTTCGCCAGCTCACACAGGGCCGGCACCATCGTCGAGTGCGTAGAAACTCCT
>DASUPQ010000741.1 GCA_036280995.1 Actinomycetota bacterium
GCGGCATCCTGGCCGCCACCGGCGAGCTGGTCGCCTTCTGCGACGACGACGACGAGTGGCTGCCCGAGAAGCTCGCCCGCCAGGTCGCGCGGCTGCTGGCGACGCCCTCGGCGGCCGTCTCCACCACCGGCATCCTGGTCCGCCACAAGGACCGCACCACCACCCGGCTGGCCCCGACCGTCCTCGTCACCCACCGTCAGCTGCTGCGCTCGCGCCTCACCGAGCTGCACCCCTCGACCGTGCTGGCCCGCCGCCGCCAGCTGCTCGACGACATCGGCCTGGTCGACGAGGAGATCCCCGGCAGCTACGCCGAGGACTACGAGTGGCTGCTGCGGGCCTCCCGGCTCGGGCCCGTGCTGGCCGTGGCCGAGCCGCTGGCCGTCATCCACTGGCACCAGTCGTCGTTCTTCGCCGACCGCTGGCGCACCATCATCTCCGCCCTCACCTACCTGGTCGACAAGCACCAGGACCTCGAGGCGGAGCCGTCGGGGCTGGCCCGCATCTACGGCCAGATCGCCTTCGCCCACGCGGCCCTGGGGGAGCGGCGCCCGGCCCGGAGCTGGGCCCGCCGGACGCTGTCGCTGGACCGGCGCGAGCGCCGCGCCTACCTGGCCGTCGCCATCAGCCTGGGCCTGGTCAGCGCCAAGCAGGTGGTGCGAATGGCCCATGCGGCCGGCAAGGGCATCTAGCGCCCGTTCCCGACAAGCCAGCGGGGTAGAGCACAATCGAGCAACGATTTGACCGACGAATCGTGATCTTGGTTAGATCCGGCGCGGCACCTCCCCCCAACGTCAGCGGGCCTTCCCCCCGGGCCCGACGCACCGCCGCTCCACTCCCGTCCATGGTGAGCAGTCACCAAGGAGGAGCTGCATTGCGCCATGTCCCCCGTCATGCCAGCCCGTCCGCCCGGCGCGGCGGCCGTTCCCGTGTCGTCACCGCCCTGGTCCTGCTGGCCGCGCTGGTCGGCGCCCTCGCCGTGTCGGCGCGGGCCTTCCCCCCGACCGGCGCCCAGGGCGACGCGGCCCTGACGCCCAAGGCGGCCTGGCTCGGCGCCTACGTGCAGCCGTCGGGGTCCTTCAGCAAGGCCGCGCAGCAGCAGGCCGTGCTGGAGCTGGAGCGCCGCATCGGCCGCCGCCTGGCCATCGACCACACCTACGTGCCGTTCGGCGCCCAGCTCGGCTGGCGCCCGGCCTGGGACGTCAAGATGGGGCGGATCCCGCTGCTGACGATCGGGAACGGGGCCAGCACGACCGAGGTCGCCCAGGGCCGCCACGACGTCTACCTGCGCCAGCTGGCCGAGGGCGTGCGCGAGCTGGGCAAGCCGGTGTTCCTCCGCTACGCCCAGCGCATGGACGATCCCGCCAACAGCCGCTGGGTCGGCTCGCCCGAGTCGTTCCGGGCCGCCTGGGCGCACGTCCGCGAGATCTTCGCCGGCCTGCCGGCGTCGTTCGTCTGGGCCCCGACCGCGGCCGCCTTCGCCAGCGACTCCGCCGACCGCTTCTACCCCGGTGACGACCAGGTCGACTGGATCGCCGCCGACGGCTACAACGGCCCCGGCTGCCGCCCAGGGACCGGCTGGCGGGAGCTGTCGGCCATCTTCGGCGACTTCTACGTGTGGGGCAGCTCGCACGGCAAGCCGCTGATGATCGGCGAGACGGGCTCGGGCGAGGACGCCGCCAACCCGGCCGGCAAGGCCGCCTGGTTCGACAACGCGGCCCGCGACCTGGCCACCGAGATGCCGAACGTCCAGGCCCTGGTCTACTTCGACGCCAAGAAGGCCTGCGACTACCGGGTCGCCTCCTCGGCCCGCTCGGCCGAGGGGTTCCGGCGCCTCGCCCTCGACCCCCACTTCCAGACCTCGCCGCTCCCGCCGACCTCCACCACCAAGCCGACCTCCACGACCAAGCCCACCGCCACCACCAGGCCGCCGAAGCCCACGCCGACGACATCGCCGGGCTCGGGCGGCGGCGGCGGGTCGCCCGGGCCGGCCGGGTTCAGCGCCAGCATGGTCCCGAACTCGGGCGCCCTCTGGGGCACCAGCAAGTTCGACAAGGGCTGGGAAGGCCAGATGGGCCGGAAGTTCGACATCGTCCACGTCTACCACCAGTGGAGCCAGAACTTCCCGACCGCCGAGGAGCGGGCCCTGGCCGCCGAGGGCCGGCTGCTGCTGATCAACTGGAAGTCGCCCGGTTCCTGGCCGGCGGTGGCCAACGGCAGCCAGGACGCCCAGATCGCCACCACCGCCAACCGGCTCAAGGCGTTCGGCGGCAAGGTCTTCCTGGCCTTCCACCACGAGCCCGAGAACGACATCGGGGCCGCCGGCCAGCCGGCCGACTACGCCCGCGCCTTCCGCCGCGTGGTCGACGGGTTCAACAAGGCCGGGGCCAGCAACGTCATCTTCGTCTGGACCATGATGGGCTTCGTCGGCGGCCACGGCGACATCTACCCGACCCTGTACCCGGGCGACGCCTACGTCGACTGGATCGCCTACGACCCCTACAACTGGTACGGCTGCGAGGCCGGCAAGAAGCCACGGTCGTTCGCCGAGATCACCAAGCCGTTCTACGACTGGACGGCCGCCCACGCCCCGGGCAAGCCGCTGATGCTGGCCGAGTACGGCCTGCGCGAGCAGCCGGCGGGCGAGCCCAGCAAGGCGGAGTGGTTCCGCGACTCGCTGGTCCAGCTCAAGACGACCCGGACCCGGATCAAGGCGCTGGTCTACTTCAACAACCTGCACCGGTGCGACTGGCGCATCACCAGCTCGAGCTCCTCGGTGGCCGCCTACCGCGACATCGGGCGTGACCCGTTCCTCAACCGTTTGCACTAGCTTGCCGTCGCCATTGTTGACGTACCGCCAGGGCACCCGGGCGCCTATCCTGCTCGGGTGCCCGAGCGCATCGACGACCTGAGCACGGCCGACGGGGCGCCGCCGGCCCCGGCCGCGCGGCGTTCCGGCCTGCCCGAGGGCTGGC
>DASUPQ010000742.1 GCA_036280995.1 Actinomycetota bacterium
ACCCGCCAACGGCGGGTCGGGTTGCCCCACGCCCGGAGGGCCCAGCCCCGCCGCCCCTGCGCCCGCGGCCGCCGGGCTCACGCCCGGGGAACCCGCGCCCGCCGGGCTCACGCCCGGTGCCGCGGGACCCGGGCCGCCCGGCGACCCCGAACCCGGGCCGCCCGGAGACGCACCCCCGTCACCGCCCGGCCCCGACCCGTCGCCGCCCGATCCCGACCCACCGGTGAGCTGAATGCGCTCCAGGACCCTCCCCCGGAGGTCGGCCGGGGCGGGCATGGGCGGGACGGCGGCCAGGAGGGCCAGGGGGCTGGCGGCGGTGCGGCGGCGTTCGGCGCAGATCTCGCAGCTGTCGACGTGGCGGGCGACCCGCTTGCGGATGAGGGGGGAGAAGCGGCCGTCCCATCCGGTGAGGATGGTGGCGAGGCCGGGGCAGTCGTCGCGGCCCAGGCGGGCCAGGAGGAGGGCGCCGAGGGAACGCTCGACCTGGGCGCGGAGGCGGTTGAGGAGGACGTAGGCGTGGCCGGGCTCGACGCCGACGGCCTCGCCCAGCTCGGCGCCCTCGAGGCCGTGGCGGAGGTGGAGGTCGAGCAGGGCGCGGTCGCGCTCGGACAGGCCGGCGGCGGCGTTCCAGACCAGCTCGCGCAGGTCCGACCGCTCGGCGGCCTGCTCGGGACCGCTGGCGGCGTCGGGCAGCTCGGTCATCTCCTCCTCGGGCGCGACGCGCGATCGGGCCCGGGCCCGGCGGAAGGCCTGGCTGCGCGCCACCGCGTACAGCCAGGGGCGCAGCCGCTCCGGGTCGCGGAGCTGGCCGAGGCGCTCGGCCGCGACCAGGAACGCGTCCTGGGTGGCGTCGGCCGCCTCGTCCCGGTCGCGCAGGAGCGACCAGCAGAAGTCGTGCAGCCGGTCGGCGTAGCGGTCGTAGATCGCGGCGAAGGCGCCGCGGTCGCCGGCCGTGGCCGCGCGCACGAGCTCGGCGTCGTCGCGCGCGTCGGGACGAGGTCGGACGTCCATTCCCCTCCATACCATGGCCCGGGCAGGGCCGTTCGGCACCATGAGCCCGGCGGCCGCCGCAGCCTTACGCTTTTCCGGAGGTATCTTCCCTCACGACCCGAGAAGGTGGACGGCATCGACCCTGGCGACGAGCTGCTGGACGTGGTCGACGAGCATGACCGGGTGATCGGGCAGGCGACCCGGCGCGAGGTCCGGCGCCGGCGGCTGCTGCACCGGTTCTCCTCGGTGCTCTGCCGCGACCCCGCCGGGCGGGTGTACGTGCACCGGCGCACCGACGACAAGGACGTCTACCCGGGGATGTACGACATGACGGCCGGCGGGGTCCTGGCCGCCGGCGAGACCTACCTGGAGGGGGCCCGGCGCGAGCTGGCCGAGGAGCTGGGCGTGGCCGGGCCGGAGCCGAGGTTCCTGTTCCGCCACCGCTACCGCGGCCAGGAGAACCCCAGCTGGAGCGCCCTGTTCGAGGTCACCTGGGACGGCCCCGTCCACCCTCAGGCGAGCGAGATCGCCTGGGGCGCCTTCCTCACCCTCGACGAGCTGGCGGCCCGCCTGGAGGAATGGCCGTTCTGCCCCGACGGCCTGGAGGTCTTCCGCCGCTGGCAGGCCGGCGACTGGTAGGAAGGCTGGCGCTCATGCCTTGGCTCGGGGCCAGGATCTCCTCGAGGCGGCGCCGGGGACGACCTTCCCAGCGGTAGCAGGGCGGTGAACTGGAGCCACAGCGGTTCCAGGATTGACGATGGCAGGGCAGGCATGAGTCCTCCGAGCGATCATGGGTGTGAGCGCCCGGTGATCATCACGGCCCATGCCCGCCCTGCTCCATGTCGGCCTAGGTCTGTCCGGCGGTCCCAGTTGGCAGGATTCGCCTGCTCCCTTCGGTCCTGTCGTTCTGTCTCACCCGATTGCTCTTGTCGGCCGCAGCAACAGGGCCCGCATCCCGTGGTCACACATCACGGCAGTCGCCGACCGGCGGGGCTCCTGCCGCGCACCGCGCGATCGTGCGACCGCCCTGGTCGAGCGCTTCCACCGTGGCGAACGGGAAATCGGAGGAAGACGGGACCGAGAACAGCGCCACGAAGAACTTGACCGGATAGCGGTCCCCCGGGTCGACCAGCCCGAGCTCCAGCC